>JALRDI010000103.1 GCA_023257035.1 Ilumatobacteraceae bacterium
CATTCTGTGCTACGAGCGTGGTGGTGTGAGCCAGGTGTCGAGAGAGCGCGGATCGGGCTGCTTCGGGGCTTTTCACCCATCTATACCCGGAGCCGAACGGTGGAGCTTTTGAGGATGAACGCCCATAATTATCGTTATGTAAAGTAAATCTGAAACCGACCAAAATGGGTCTTCCCTCTCAAACCGTTGTGCCGCAACGTCTTCCTGAGGAACAACTCCCCGGCCGCACACATTCTGTTTCAGAAATGTTTGCGACCTGCCGATAAATCTCCTGCACCCGTTCAGGAGATCAACAATGAAAGTTTCACTTCGCAAGCGCCTCCCCCGGCGCCTCAGTTACAAGATCATCGCAGCAGGTTTGGTTGTCGCTCCCCTGCTTACAGCTACTGGTTCAGTTCAGGCATCGTCTGTGTCGATTACGGCCTTACAGGGTCTGACCACCGGCTCGACTGGCGATTCCGTCAAGGCGCTCCAAGAAGCACTTATCGCTAAAGGAATCAACGTCGTTGGTGGCGCCGACGGTCGATTTGGTCCCAAGACCCTCGCAGCAGTCAACGAATTCCAGCGTTCTGTTGGCCTTGAGGTAACGAACGTCGTCGATGAGGCTACGGCGATTGCCGTCGGCACCACGGTTTCAGCGTTGACAGGTCTGGCCTTTGGCTCAAAGGGCAATTCGGTTGTCAGACTCCAAGAAGCCCTTATTTCAGCGGGATATGCCCCCAGGGGTGGCGCGGACGGTTATTTTGGTCCTGCAACTGAAGCCTCGCTGAGGGCCTTTCAAGCCGCTGCAGGTCTCTCTGTTACGGGTATTGCTGATGAAGTGACTGTTGCTCGGTTGAGCGCCAGTCCAGGTAACTCTGACCCTGTGGAGGCGTCGGAAACCGAGACTCCTTCAGAAACCCCGACTCTCGCACCTGAAATTGCAGAGTTGGTGGGCGTCAAGTTCGGTTCTACCGGGTCTGCTGCCAAGGCTGTCCAACAGCTTCTCATCGATGCCGGAATCACCGTTCGTGGCGGTGCCGACGGTGTTTTCGGTCCTGTGAGCGAAGCAGCTCTGAAGAGCTATCAGTCCGCTCGCGGTATTTCTGCATCTGGCGTTGCAGATGAAGTCACGCTTTTGTCGCTAACCGCTTCTTCATCGAATACCAACGAGTCTGCTGTTGCAGTGCCCGAAGATTTCGCCCAGCTGGTCGGTCTCCGCCCGGGTGCACTGGGTGGCTCTGTTGCGGCACTGCAACGGCGCCTTCTTGATCTCGGCGTGACGGTGCGTGGTGGTGCCGACGGTATCTTCGGTCCAGCTACCGCTACTGCGCTCAAGGCGTTCCAGGAGAGCCGTCAACTCGAAGTAACTGGAATTGTCGATGATGCAACTGCTGTCGCTCTTTCTCAGACCGCTACTGCTGATGCAGATGGCCATTCACACGATGAAGATCAAGAAGAGAATGCAGGAACGACCCAGGGTTTTGGTGTCTACGGTGAAACAAGTGATCGAGTCGCTGCACTTCAGAACGCCCTTATGAGTGCTGGGATCACTGTTCGGGGAGGTGCTGATGGCGTGTTCGGTTCAGCTACCTCGGCAGCCGTCATGTCGTTCCAACGTCGTGAGTCTCTCCAGGTGACGGGAGTTGTCAATATCGCAACTGCTGAGAAGCTTGGTCTCGCCTCATCCGCAGCGCCGTCCGACTCCCCCGTTGCCGCAGTTTCTCTTGGTGCGTTCCCAGTTCAAGGTATGTGCGGATTTTCCGATACTTGGCACGCAGCTCGCTCGGGAGGTCGTCTCCATCTGGGTGTCGACATCATTGCTGCGGAAGGCAAACTTCTCTACGCAGTTGCTGACGGAACCATCACAAAGACGTACATCGATCGTCCAGGCTCTCTGGCTGGAAACGGAATCCGTCTCACCATGGACGACGGCACGTACTTCTTCTACGCCCACCTTTCAGCATTTGCCGATGGAATTGAAGTGGGAACCGAAGTGGTTGCAGGTCAGGTCATTGGATACGTCGGGAACACCGGAAACTCTGGTACGCCACATCTCCACTTCGAGATCCACCCAGATGGTGGAGCGGCAGTAAATCCGTATCCAATCGTGAAAGCCATCGATGGTTGTGCCGTAACAGACCCGGTTGCCGTTACGGCAAACAACTGATCTGCGCACTACGAGCACCAGCGTCGCCTAGCCTGACACCGTGCCTGCCGTCGTCGACTATCAGCTCACCTCAGGGCATGCAGATTGGCCTCGCCTTCGAGACTCGGCCCAATGGGCCGAAGCCCAAGGATTTGGTGCGATCTGGGTGGTTGACCATCTTGCTGGACGGTCGATGGGTGGTGAACAGGCATACGAGGCATTTACATGGCTTGGCGCCATGGCTGCGTCAACTACACGCATCGAGTTGGGGTCACTAGTCACCAACGTCTGGAACCGAAGCGTCGGTACTGCAATCGTCGCAGCTGCAACGGTGGCAGAGATATCACAGCGTCGATTCTGGTTCGGCATAGGTGCTGGCACCTCTCCGAACAGCTCGTTCGCATGGGAACAAAACGTGGTCAACGCCGACATTGAGCCGAGCATGGTGCGCCGCCAGGAACGTGTTGAGCACCTTCTCGACCTCAGCAAAAAGATGTGGGCGACCTCGCCTGAGGAGTTCCCAACCTTCTTGCAGCCGAATCACACTCCCTGCAGGGTGGTTGGAGTGAACAGCATTCGGCTCTCAACTATTGCGGCAACAAAAGCTGACGGAATCAATGTTGCCTGGAATCATCCTCGTCGAGACGAGTTTCTTGCTGCCTGCCGGGAAGCCCAACCCTCCACAGAATTCCAATGGACGACATTTCTTCCCTACGATCCTGACTTGCTCGAACCAGAGCATCCAACGAGACTCGAGATGTCTGATCGTGGAATAACCCGGGTCATCCTGCTTGAGTCTGGAGTACCCCACGTTTCCTGACGTTCGGGCTACAGTTCGATATAGGCATAACTACATATCCGCTATAACGCCGTATCGGGAGAGTGGAGGTCGCAGGTCACTGCGAGAAGCCACGCCGAAGGAGCAACCTCCCCGGAATCTCTCAGGCAACCGGACCGATACGGAAAGCGGCGCTGGAAAGCAGTCTTAGGGCTCGCCCAAGGGGAAAATCGCGTAGGCGGTGAAACTCTCAGGCATCGATGACAGCGGGGGCTCAATCACCAGAGGAGTACCCGTGTCTGTTCCGAAAACAGCAACGTCAGCGAAATTTGAGTCACGCCACATCGGACCACAGGGCGTAGACGTCGATGTGATGTTGAAACGTGTCGGTGCGTCTTCGCTCGAGGATCTCATCGATGAGATCGTTCCGTCTGCGATCAGGCAACAGGAGTCCTTACGCCTTCCACCAGTGTTGAGCGAGACGGAAGCACTAGCCGAAATACGTCATATTGCGAACAAGAACGTAACAATGACGTCACTCATTGGAATGGGTTACACCGGCACGGTGATGCCACCAGTGATTCGTCGAAATGTGCTCGAAAACCCGGCCTGGTACACGGCGTACACGCCGTATCAGCCAGAAATCAGTCAGGGACGGCTAGAGGCGCTCCTGAACTACCAAACGATGGTGAGCGAGTTGACAGGGCTGCCTGTAGCGAATGCCTCGCTACTTGACGAAGCCACTGCCGCTGCAGAGGCCATGACAATTTGTCGCAGGGCAACAAAACTCGGAGACACATTTTTTGTGCATCACGATGTTCACCCGCAGATTCTGTCGGTGCTGCGAACGAGAGCTGAGCCGATCGGGGTCAATGTGGTGGTGGGTGATGATGAGGCACTCACAAGTGTCGAAGGAGTGTTTGGTGCCCTCTATTCATTCCCCTCCTCAACAGGTGGTGTGAGAGACCTCAGTTCACTCGCCGATGTCATCCACGGCGTTGGCGCTCTGTTCGTCATGTCGATTGACCCGTTGGCAGCTGTATTACTCCGTTCTGCGGGATCGATGGGCGCCGACATTGCAATCGGAAGTGCGCAACGTTTTGGAGTGCCGATGGGTGGGGGTGGCCCACACGCGGCATTTATGGCGGTCACAGAGAACCTTGCGCGATCGATTCCTGGACGAGTTGTCGGTGTGAGCGTTGACGACGCTGGTCGCCCAGCGCTTCGACTTGCATTGCAGACGCGTGAGCAACACATTCGACGTGAACGAGCAACATCAAATATCTGTACTGCGCAGGTCCTGCTCGCAAATATCTCTGGCTTGTATGCCTGTTGGCACGGCCCAGATGGCCTTCGCCAGATTGCGCAACGCGTCGCCCAGCAAGCTCTTCAAATCTCAATGGCGCTCAACGAGGCTGGATTCTCGATCCGGCACGAGGAATTCTTTGACACCGTTTGCGTCGAGAATGTGGACGCGGACGAACGGCTGAGTGCGGCTCAAAAATTGAATATCAACCTGCGAAAGGTTGATGCATCAACTGTTGCAATGACCTTCGATGAAACAACTGAACCCGGAGTGCTCGAGCGGCTCCTAGAAAGTTTTGGGGTTGAGCCTGGAGTACTCCCAGCCGTGGATGAGATTTTGTATGGAGGGTCTGTTGCTCGAAGTGGATCTCTCATGCCACAAGAGGTCTTCCATCGCTACCACAGCGAGCACGAGATGCTTCGCTATTTGCGCCGACTCAGCGATAAGGATCTTGCCCTCGACCGGACGATTATTCCGCTCGGCTCATGCACGATGAAGCTCAACGCCACAACCGAAATGGAACCAATTTCGTGGTCGGAGTTTGGAGACATCCACCCCTACGCCCCTGACGAACAGTTGGCCGGGTACAGCGAACTCGTTGCCGAGCTAGAACAGATGCTTGCCGAAATCACAGGATATGACGCAGTAAGTCTTCAGCCGAATGCGGGAAGCCAAGGAGAATTTGCTGGTCTCTTAGCGATACGGGCGTATCACCGCAGTCGCGGTGACCTCGACCGTGACGTGTGCTTGATCCCATCGAGTGCTCACGGAACCAATGCGGCGAGCGCAGTCATGGCAGGAATGCGAGTTGTTGTTGTGGCGTGCAACGAACGAGGCGATGTCGATGTAGAAGATCTTGATCGACTCATTACCGAGCACGGCGAGCGCGTCGCTGCGATCATGATCACCTACCCATCGACACATGGAGTGTTCGAGACCACCGTAACGGACATTTGTGAGCGGTTGCACGCAGTCGGTGGTCAGGTTTACGTAGATGGCGCAAACCTCAATGCTCTCGTTGGGCTTGCTCAACCTGGCGTCTTCGGTGCAGATGTCAGCCACCTGAATCTGCACAAAACCTTCTGTATCCCCCATGGTGGAGGCGGCCCAGGTGTCGGTCCGGTTGCCGTTCGGTCGCATTTAGCTGAATTCTTGCCAAGTGATCCTGTTGCACCAACTGGCCCAGTTGGTCCCGTTAGCGCAGCTCGCTATGGATCGGCGGGCATCCTGCCGATCCCATGGGTGTATGCCCGATTGATGGGTGCAGAAGGCCTCAAACACGCGACGATGATGGCGATTCTCGCAGCCAACTATGTCGCAGCCCGTTTGTCGGCGCACTTTCCGATTTTGTACACCGATACGAATGGGCACGTCGCTCACGAATGCATTCTTGACATTCGTCCTCTTACTAAATCGACTGGTGTGACCGTGGACGACATCGCGAAGCGACTCATGGACCACGGTATCCACGCGCCAACGATGTCGTTCCCAGTTGCAGGGACGCTGATGGTTGAACCAACAGAAAGCGAATCGCTGGCCGAGATCGATCGCTTTTGTGATGCGATGATTTCGATACGTGGCGAAATTGATCGAGTTGCCGACGGTGAATGGGCAGTGGAGGAAAGTCCGCTTCGGAATGCGCCGCATACGGCTGAGGAACTCATCGGTCCATGGGACCGGTTGTATTCGCGGGAATTAGGGGCGTATCCCCTGCCGGAACTTCGCCAGAACAAATACTTTGCACCTGTCGGGCGGATCGATGCAGCCTCCGGCGATCGAAATCTGATTTGTACTTGTGAGCCGCTCGAGGTGTACGCCAGCCAGACCTGAACTAGCGTCTCGAGTATGGCGACAAAACCGGACCGTACGGAATTCATCTCCGAAGTTGTGAACTTACTTGCGGGCCCCGTATCCGCAGGTATGAAGAAAGCTGGAGAAGCAAACCAGCGACGGATGGAACTACAGGAACATCTCGAACAGATTGTCGAGGACGCTCGGCGTGCAGGTGACGTAGCCAGACGAATGGTTGCGTTACTCGATGAGATTGAGCAACCGCTGCGAGAAGCCGTCCCGCAGTTTGCCCGGGCGGCTCAGATGCTCGGCCAACTGCTTGACGAAGCTCCAGACGATGTAGCCGCACAAATGAAGTCGACGTGGTCATCGGTGAATTCGCTCGTTGATGGACTCGGTCCGTTATTGCTGCTTGCACAAGGTGCTGCTGGAATGCTTGGTGGCTCGGGAGTGAAAGCCTCTCCTGCAACGGCTGCGAAACCTCCAGCAACCAAAAAAACTGGAACAGCGACGGCGGCTTCTGCAAAGGTGTCGTCAGCAAAGAAGGCATCAAAGGCGACTAAGAAAGCAGGATCATCGAAAGCAGCTCCTTCAAAGAAAGCAGCACCTGCAAAGAAAGCAGCTGCGAAAAAGAGCGCGTCGTCAGGCTCTAAGAAGCCTGCGGCGGCGAAGAAAGCTGCAACAAAGAAGTAGACAGCAGTCGCCTCGTATCAGCACCTACACAAAGGGCATCGATACAATCGTCCCAGGTATTGCTGAACCTCGAACATCAATGTGTACCGGATCGCCGATCTTGAGATTTGGTGGGACGAAGCCCATTGCAATGCCGTGTTGCAATACCGGCGAGTAGTTGCCAGAGGTCACCACTCCGACCTCAATGTCGTCAGAAATAATTCGCGAGTCTGCTCGTGGTGGTCGACGACTCTCTGTCGAAATTCCGACAAGATGGCGGGCCACGCCCGCTTCTCTCTCAGCGATCAGTGCTGCTCGACCAACGAATTCAGTGTCGAAGGCGACGACCCACGCAAGCCCCGCCTGCAGAGGAGAGATTTCTCCACTGAGTTCATGACCATGTAGTGGCAGACCTGCCTCAAGTCGCAACGTGTCTCGAGCGCCTAGGCCGGCTGGAGTTGCGCCGGCCTCCGCAAGCGCGGCCCATAGTGATGGTGCCGCCGCATTCGATATCGAAATTTCAATTCCTGCTTCGCCTGTGTATCCCGTTCCGGCAACAGTGCACGGGTGGCCGTTCCAAGTGACATCAGCGACACGGAACCGGGCAACCTCGCCAAAATCTGAACACACCTCGGAGGCAATGCGTCTCGACTCTGGGCCTTGAACAGCGATCACTGCACGTTCCCTTGTGATGTCGTTGCCGCCGAGGGCATTTCGAACTGACGCGGTGTTCGACGCGTTTGGCATAACGTCGATCGTCCCGTCGGGGTGCCACCAAATAATGATGTCGTCGAGTACACCACCGGCTTCGTTGAGTAAGTGCGTGTATTGCGCTCGGCCAGGTTTGATCTTGTGAAGGTTGTTGGTGAGCGTGTTGTGAACACGCTCCGCTGCACCGCTATCGCTCAGTCGAACGGTTCCAAGATGCGACACGTCAAACATTGCGCATGAATCTCGGCATGCAAGATGTTCGCTGATGGTGCCCGAGTACTCGAGCGGCATGTCCCATCCGCCGAACGGCGCCAAGCGAGCCGATGCCGCGACGTGCACCTCATGCAGAGGGGATGTGTTGTAACTCAGAGTGCGACTGCCTCAGGGTGCTCAAACCGAAGCGGGATGAGCTGGGCATCAACATCGTTCTTTACACCGGCAAGCGAAAGCACGTTGAGGACACCTTGGCCCTGCTTGACCACGTCGATGAGCTCGTCGCCTTGAGCAAGCACGACGGTCTGACCGCTAATCACAAGGTGTGCGGAAGCGATGTCTGAAGTGACGTGCTTGCGAAGATAGTTAAACACTTCCCGCACTGATTCAAGCTTGATTCCGGCGTCGAGCAAGGTCTTAATAACGCGGAGTTCGAGTAGATCTTGGTAGCTGTATCGACGGCGCGAACCGCTCCCTGAAGCGTCGGTGAGCGATGGCCTAATGAGGTCGGTACGAGCCCAGTAATCGAGCTGCCGATAGCTAATACCGACGACCTCCGCTGTCTGGCGGCCGCTAAAACCCTCTTGTAATGACGTGTCTGACATTGCTCGCCCCTCTCCCATCACAACTTCAACTCACACGGACGTAACTACTTCGATGTGAGGCGCCCACGCTATAGAGGTGGCATTGAGATGTCAACAGCCGGGGCGATGCTCAAGCGAGAAAGTCGTCTGGGTTTACGCTCTCAAGAAAGTCCTGAAACTCATCCAACAGCTCTTCATCTTTTTCTTCTGCTGAGGCTGGCTCTTCCTGCCCCGCAGAATCGAGTACTTCGTCAGTTGCGAAGATTGGAGCATCGGTGCGAATTGCAAGCGCACAAGCGTCCGACGGGCGACATGACAACGAGGTATTTACGCCATCACTGTCGACCAGGGACAACTCTGCCATGAACACATGATCTCGAATCTCGGTGATGGTGACGCGATCGACGCGATGGTCAAGAACTTCAATCACGGAACTCAACAAGTCGTGCGTCAATGGTCTTGGAGGGTGGATGCCCTGCAGAGCTGCGTGAATAGAGGCCGCCTCCGGGCTTCCGATCAAGATAGGAAGAAGACGACCACTCCCCTCGATCTCTTTCAACATCATCATGGGAGTGTTCGCGGGAAGATCTACCCGAACGCCAACAAGTTCCATCTGGTGCACGACTTGACCCTACAACAGCCCGTCAGACGACCGCTCGTTCGGCCTACTCAAAGAGTTGCTGTAACCCAAAATTCAGAAGCGCCGAGCGAAGTTTTGCCCCAGCCTCTGTGATCTCGTTCGCCTGATCTCGAGCTTTGACTCGAGTCGTGCTGTCTCGCTGACGAATTTGGTGCGCAAGTAATTGTTCAATCAGAGAAAGCTCACGTTCGGCGGTGGTTCTCCAATTGCGAAGATGCCGAGCATCGATTCCGTGCCGAAGGAGAATTCTTGCGGACCCTCCGATGGCAACTTCGTGCTCAGAGTAAAAGTTGTGTGGTTGACGACGAGGCGAAATGATGCCGTAGGACTCGAGCTCGGTCACTTCTTGTTCAGTGAGTCCAGTCATCGACCGGAACTCGGAGCGATCGAGTTGAACTCCTGAGCCGATCGCGGTGACATTGCTTTCCGGCCGTGACGACGGTGTTTGCAATGGCGACGGTCGATGAGAGCGAGCCGAGGGATGCTGTTGCGAGTCCACCGTCTCGGCGGTCACGGGTGGCCGTTCGATCCCGAGCGGACGTGAAATCTCTTTAGAGGGATCGATCTCTCCGGAATCGATCCGATCTTTAATCACTCTGAGCGGGAGATAGTTCTCCCGCTGTTCGCTCAGAATGACGCGTAACAGTTCAACATCAAGGTCGTGAAACTTTCGATATCCCGAAGTTGTTCGTTCAGGATTGATGAGTCCTTGGCTCTCTAGAAATCTGATCTTCGAAATCGTGACCTCAGGAAACTCCTCAACAAGGAGCCCCAGAACCTCTCCTATTGAGAGGTAGTCAGATTCTGTCTCAGCCATCCGACCGCTCGAAGAACACCAAACGGAACTTGCCGATTTGGACTTCGTCGCCATGTCGTAGCACGCTTGCCTCGATACGTTGC
This sequence comes from Ilumatobacteraceae bacterium, assembly GCA_023257035.1. Lineage (GTDB taxonomy): Bacteria > Actinomycetota > Acidimicrobiia > Acidimicrobiales > Ilumatobacteraceae > Casp-actino5. The sequence continues at coordinate 9,724 of JALRDI010000103.1, forward strand.
TGGTTGACGTAGGTGCCGTTGAGCGACCCAGAGTCGAGCACTTCATATTCGGCGTCGCGGCGAACAATTGCGGCATGGCGACGGGAAACCGTGATGTCGTCAAGCACGATTTCTGAGTCGGGGTGGCGCCCGATGCGTGTTGTCTCCGATTCGAGGCTGTAGCGCATTCCTGCGAGCCCCCCAGATCTCACAATGAGAACACCTACACCTTGCGAGAGTTCTCCAATGTTGACAGAGATGTCGTCTCCTGAACCAGGAGCATCTTGCAACGGATCGACCGTCATCAACGTGATGGTGCGATCATCGAGTACGTCAAGTGGATCGCCACAACTCGAACAGAAGTTGCTCCCTGGCGGGTTCCGATGCCCGCACTGATTACAGAACACGTACGACATTGAGGTCACTCCCCTGTCAATTCTCGATATGCGTCAGCTGTGAGCAGTTGATCAATCATCGACGGGTCGTCGATCCTGATTTCGATCATCCACCCCTCGCCGTAGGGATCGGAGTTCAGTAGCGAAGGGTCATCTTGAACGGCAGAGTTCACCCCAACCACGACACCAGCGAGCGGGGTGTAAATCTCGGAAACAGACTTCGTGCTTTCAACCTCACCGCACATTGCCCCACCATCGAAGCGGGCATCGACGTCTGGGAGGTCAACAAAAACCACGTCGCCAAGAGCGTCTTGGGCGTAATCAGTGATGCCGATGCGAACCGTGCCATCGTCATTAGAGGCGACCCATTCGTGGTCTGCCGAGTACTTGAGGTGGCTGGGAATCTCCATAGAACTAACGGTAGCGGTTTTCGCGAACTCGGGGAACGGCTAGTCAGTGAATTTCAGGTCTGTAGTCGAGCATTTCGGACACCCTGAACCACCAGTGGAACGTAGGCACATGCGGTGTACACGCTGAGAACAATTCCTGGTATTCCCAGGATCCATGATGCAACCGTGAAGGCTGACGCAATAGGCATACCGCTCTCGCCCATGAGGAATCCTGGGAATGTGAACATCAACAGGAAGGCAGCGGTCTTGCCCCACCACGTAACATCAAAGCGTTCCATTTTGAAGACAAATGTCGCTACCAGCATCATGGCAGCGACGAGGACCTCTCGAATGAGAACAATGAGGGCGAACCATAATGGTGCCGAACCGTCGATGATGAGGGCAACAATTCCGACGAAAAACAGAATCCTGTCGACGGTGGGGTCAAAAATCTTTCCAAATTCACTGGTCTGATTCAGCCGGCGGGCAAGGAACCCGTCGACCCAATCAGTTGCTCCAATACTCCCGAGTAGCCATGCAGCTGCGTGCTGATTATCGAGCCCGAAGAGCACCCAGAGGAAGACAGGAAGACAGAGCAGACGTATGAGCGTCACCGCATTCGGAATCGTAACGAGACCATCGAACATGCTGACTTTGGTTGGATGCGTCTGGTTGGTACTCATTGTTGTTCGTGGTTCTGACGGGGCGATCAGGTAATCCCGATGTTAGGTGACGGCACGGTGCTGCGGATGTCTCTCGTCACCTTCGTTTCGGTCGGCCTAGTCGTTCTATGGTGTCGGGATGCCGACAATCTTCACTCGTATTATCGATGGCGAAATCCCGGGGACCTTCATCTGGCGTGATGAGAAATGCGTCGGATTCATGTCGATCAATCCAATGTCATTCGGGCATGCACTCGTAGTGCCAATTCGTGAGGTCGACCACTGGGTTGATCTTGAACCCGACATTGCCCAACATTTGTTTGATGTCGCCTATCGCATCTCGAAGGCTCAGCAAGCGGCATTCAGTCCGGAGCGTATTGGCCTCATCATTGCGGGATACGAAGTCCCCCACACGCACATACACGTGTTGCCGACGAATCAAATGTCAGATCTCTCGTTTTCGAACGCGGCAAGTTCTGTCGACCGAGACGACTTGGAGCGGGCGGCAGATGCCATCCATCAGCAACTTGTTGCCCAGGGTGAAGAGACTGGTATCACACGATGAATCACGGATTTGACCCCGCTCGACTCACCCGAATTGACTCGCATTTTCAGCGTTACGTCGACGATGGTCGGCTGGCGGGTTGGCAGGTGATGGTTGCACGACATGGAGAGCTTGCCCACCATTCGACTTGCGGCGTTCGTGATCTCGACAGCGGCATCCCCTTTGCGGATGACACGGTCGTTCGCCTCTATTCAATGACGAAGCCATTGACCACGATTGCCGCGATGCAATTGGTTGAGGAAGGGATCATTCAGTTGAAGGATCCCGTTTCGAAGTTCATCCCGTCATTCGCGAACACTCAGGTGTACCGCTCGGGATCTATCCAGAAGCCAATGACCGAGCCGCAGACACTCCCGATGCTGGTGTGGCACCTCATGACCCACATGTCGGGATTGACCTATGGGTTCCATAACACCCATCCGGTCGATGCGATGTATCGAAATCATGGATTTGAATGGGGGCAGCCAGAAGACCTCGATCTCGCTGCCTGCTGCGACAAATGGGCGGAGCTCCCACTCGTGTTTCAGCCCGGTACCGAATGGAACTACGGCGTTTCCACTGACGTGCTCGGTCGAGTGGTCGAGGTGGCATCGGGTATGAACCTTGAGCAGTACTTCCAAGAGCGCATCCTTGGTCCTCTCGGCATGGTGGATACGAGCTTCTTCATTGACGATGACGACCGAAAGTCGAGACTGGCTGAGTTGTATATCCCGCATCCTGAAACAGGCTCGGCATTCAAAGCCCCAGAGTTTCTCTTGCGGCCAGACCGGCCGACGATGTTGTCGGGCGGAGGCGGTTTGTATGGCACCGCTGCCGATTACCTCCGGTTTTGCCAGATGATCTTGAATGGCGGAGTACTTGACGGCGAACGGATTATCGGTCGGCACACTCTGGAGTACATGGGGAAGAACCACCTCCCTGGGAATGTGGATCTTGAGGCGATTGGGCGTCCGCTGTTTGCAGAATCAGCATTCGTCGGTGTCGGATTCGGTCTCGGATTTTCTGTCGTTATTGATGCGGCCGAGAGCAAGGTTCCAAGCACCAATGGCGAAATGGCCTGGGGAGGTGCAGCGAGCACTGCCTTCTGGGTGGACCCCGCCGAGGACATCGCTGTGGTGTTCCTCACGCAACTGATGCCGTCGAGCACGCATCCAATACGCCCCGAACTGAAGCAGCTGGTGTACCAGGCGCTTGTCTGAGGACGACCTGACACCGTTAGAACAGTGTTGACGGCCTGTCGTTGACCTCGTCGAGGAGATGAACCCCCTCGTTACGGGCATTGTTGACATCTGTGCTGACGACGCGTTCATGCAGCACATGATCTGCGCAGGGGCGAAGTAGCTCAGAGAGTTCGGCTTCGGCGTCTTCCTTGGTGGCGGTGAGCCAATGCTCGATGTCATCTGTTTCGAGAATCACTGGCATCCGGTGGTGAATCGGTTCCATGGTCTTGTTTGCCGAAGTTGTTAACAGGCAGACGGTTGATCGCTGGTCTGATCCTTCGAGTGGGTTCTGCCACTGTGAGGAGATCCCTGCCAACAGCATTGGTTCGCCGTCTCGGCGCGAGAAGTAATGAGGCTCCTTCAACGGCCTTCCAGATGATCCGCGAGGTCCATCTTTGCGAGCGGGCGACCACTCATAAAACCCTTCGACAGGAACGATGACTCGGGAGGATCGGATTGCCGACTTAAATGATGGCTTCTCCCACACGGTCTCGGAACGGGCGTTTGAAAGTTTCTGTCCGATTGAAGGGTCCTTTGCCCACGATGGGATTAATCCCCAAATTGACGACGCCAACACCCGCTGATCGTTGTCTTCGTCGAGCACGGTGACGCTCGCAGATGGCGCGATGTTGAATCTCGCAGGTGAAGAACTGACCGTGTCATCGACAACGGCGTCAAGAAATGAGGCGAGCTCGTGTGGTGGCCGAGCTTGCACGAACCTGCCACACATGCGTTACGGCCAGCCCGCCCCTGGAACTGCGACTTCTGCCGTTTCGATTCGACCGGTCGTTGTTCCATCGACACGAGAAGGGTGAGTGCCTTTCGAGGTGAGCACATACAAGGTGGTGCCGTGAGCGCCTCCGAGCATGCAGGCAACAGCGGACTGCTCCGTGGAGATTTCATCAACCACTTCCCCACCCTCACGCACTCGTACCACTTTCTTGTGAACTGGGTCAGCAAACCAGATTGCACCCTCGGCGTCGAGGCAGCATCCATCGGGAATGAGTTCGCCTAGGTCAGCCCACACCCGATGATCCACCGCCATTCCGTCATTATCAATGCGATATGCCGAGTATCGCCGCCCATACGACTCACCAACAATGAGTGTTGAACCATCTGGGGTGATGACAGCTCCGTTCGGGAACATCAATTCCTTGTCGCCGGTTCGCACGGTGCCATCAGGACTGACAACGACGAGATGGGCCGCCTGTGGTTCAACCGGTGGATCGGCATGTAAGTCAAAGCCGAAAATTGAGACATACGCAGTTCCATCCGGCCCGACAACCATGTCGTTGCAGTCGTGTTCTGATACATCCGAGAGATCAGCGTGCACCGTTGTCGTGGAGCCGTCATAGCGCAAGATTTTGTGATCGCTCATCGATACAACGAGTAGGTCTCCATTCGGCAACCATCCGAGCCCGGAAGGCCGAGCCTCGACGGTGAGCACTCGCTCTTCGGTGCCGTCTGTATCCAAGGTGAATACCCCGTGGCGGAAAAAGTCGCTAAACCACAACTTTCCGTCGTGCCACCGGGGTCCCTCTCCGAATTCAAGCCCCGTGTGAATGATGGTGGTTGTCTTCATCTGTTGTCTTTCTCTGTGAACTATTTCGGTGTGTCGCCAGCCAATGTGATTCGCATCATCTCACGGCGATGCCCGAAATAGTCATCGATCGCGTAATGCTGGACACAACGGTTGTCCCACATCGTGAGGGTGCCTTGTTGCCATCGAACACGGCATGTGAAATCAATTCTCCGGCAATGCGAAAACAGGAAGTCGAGAATTGGCTTTGCCTCTGCGTCATGAAGTCCGTCGATCCCGACCGTGTAGACCTCGTTGACGAACAGTGATTTTCGTCCAGTGTCGGGATGGGTCCTTACAAGCGGGTGGAGTCGTGTCTCCAGTGCGGTTTCATCACCAATGATTTCCATTGAACGACGATCATCGCGCTGTCCAAACGTTCCCTTCGGCCCATAGGAGCGTCGCGCTGAATGCACGCCTTGCAGATTGGCAAGGAGTTGCTTCATTCCATCTGAGAGGGCGTCATAGGCCTTCTCTTGCTGAATAAAAGCAGTGTCGCCACCTGCGGGCGGAATATCGATTCCATAGAGCAGAGTTGCGCTCGGAGGTTGCGCTTGAAAACTCCAGTCACTATGCCAGCCACTTCCAAAAAGTGGCCCTGCTTCGTCGGCTTCACGAAGCAGTCGAAGCACATTTGGGTGTCCGTCAACTGGGGTGATGTAGGGAGTGTCACCAAACGAACCCAACTGAAGTGCAAACGCCTCAAACGTGTCGATCGTGAGAACCTGATCGCGAATAGCGAGAACGGAATACTCGCCGAAGGCGGAGCGTAAGTCAGTGAGTTCAGAATCACTGAGCGGACGAGAGATATCAATGTCGGTCACATCTGCACCGAACCTGCCAGTCAAGGGTGTTACTCGCATGACTGAACGGTAGCCCACGAGTCGAGAGCGAGGTTCGTCGGGAAGAACTAACGATGCGTCAGGCGAATAGAGTGCCGACATGGAGCTTCTCCTGATCCGGCACGCCCTTCCAATTCGCCGCGAAGTCATCGAAGGGGCCGCTGATCCTCCCTTATCAGTCGACGGTGAACGTCAGGCGCAGTTGCTTGCTGGCTACCTCGGTTCTGAGCAGATTGACGCTGTATACGCAAGCCCATTGCGTCGAGCAGTCCAGACTGCGGAGCCGCTATGTCGTCAGATTGGTCTCGAAATGGTGCTGGATGCAGGAATTGCTGAATTCGATCAGCATTCCTCTGAATACATTCCAGTTGAGGAATTACAGGCGTCAGGTGATCCGCGATTGAAGGAATTTCTTCTCGGAGAGGGGGACGAGTTCGACGATCGCGATGAGTTTCGCGAGCGGGTGTTTGCATCGATAACACAGATCATTTCTCAACATGGTGGTGAGCGAGTAGCAGTTGTGTGCCACGGCGGCGTGATAAATAGCTACGCCGGCGATGTCCTCGGTCTCGATGTCGAGGGACCAGGATTCTTCTACCCCAACTACACCTCGATCACGCGAATTGCTGCATCCCGTTCGGGTGTGCGATCGATTGTGACGCTGAACGAAACGTCTCATCTGCGCAATACCGGGCTTCCGATGGGGCTCTTTCAACACGGTTGACTCGTATTAGCGAGTCAACACTGCGAAATGGTCGGGCTGGCGAGATTCGAACTCGCGACCTCTTGTCCCCCAGACAAGCGCGCTAACCAAGCTGCGCCACAGCCCGTAACTGTGCCTCGGATGCTAACGGTTGGCGAGGCTGTTCAGACGAAGAGATCAACGATTCGCCAGCCAAGATACGCAATTAAGGCCACGACGAGCAGTTTGAAGTGCCAAGGCGTCTTCTCTTCATCAGTCGCAGAAGATTGTGCTTCAAGGACCCGTCCGCAACTAGGGCAGCTACCTTCAGCGGTCATCGCAGTAGGAGCGAAATATCGCGCGCACTCTTCACACCACGGCATGTCAACCCTGCTTTTTGCGAATGCGAAGTTTGATTGGTGTTGACCCAAACCCGAATTCTTCGCGGATCTTTCGCTCAAGGTAGCGAACATGATGGTGTGGAAGTTCGCGGTTTACGAACAACGTAAATGTGGGCGGATCAGTAGCTCCTTGGACGGCATACATCACTTTGGCTCCCCCACCTGCAGGTTGGGCCTGTTGGGCCGCTGCGATGACCCGGTTTACATCCTTGGTTGGGACGCGGCGGTGATACTGCTCAACTGCCTCGGTAAGGAGCGGTCGTAACTTGTGGACTCCCTTGCCAGTGAGCGCCGAAATCGGCAACACGGGTGAATCGCCCAGAAATGCGAGACGGCGTCCCACCTCGACACGACGTGTGGCCCGTTCATCGGCGTCATCAATGAGTTCCCATTTGTTCAACAGGACGACAATCGGGCACCCAGCAGCATCGACACGTTCGGCGAGTCGTTGATCTTGGGCCGTAACGCCTTCAGTGCCGTCAATGACAAGGAGGGCAATATCGGCTTCATCGATGGCGCGCAGGGCCCGCACCATCGAGTAGTACTCAGCACTGTCGTCAACTTTTGCGCGACGCCGCATTCCAGCCGTATCCACAAACACGATTGGCCCATCTTCCGTTTCGACCAACGTGTCGATTGCATCACGTGTCGTGCCCGACATGTCGTGCACCACAGAACGATCTTCGCCAACAAGTCGGTTGAACAACGTTGACTTGCCGACATTCGGTCTGCCGACTATCGCGACACGTGGAGTATCTGGAGCAATATCGAGAGGCTCTTCTTCAAGCCAAGGAGCAACCTCTTCCTCGCGATACTTTGCGCGGTCACCGAGTTTTGCGAGCACTACATCGAGAAGGTCGCCAGCGCGGCGACCATGCAGGGCACTTACTGGGACTGGTTCGTCAAGTCCCAACGCGAGGAACTCCCACATCTCTCGCTCGCGAATATCATTGTCGGCCTTGTTTGCCACAACGATGACATCCACGCCGCTGCGACGAAGCCATGCTGCGATTTCGTCATCTTGCGCGACCGTTCCGACACTTGCGTCAACTACAAGGAGGACGAGGTCAGCCGAGCTAACTGCCGACTCAACCTGTCGGCTGACTTTCTCATCGAGTTCATCACCACCAGGCATCCAACCACCGGTATCGACAATGGTGAATGGAACTCCCAGCCACTCGGCTTCGAGTTCTTTGCGGTCGCGGGTAATGCCGGGACGGTCCTCTGTAATCGCAACCTGTTCCCCAGCAATGCGATTGAACAAGGTTGATTTACCGACGTTTGGTCGGCCAACGATGACAACGGTAGGAAGGTTCTGCTCTTCGTTCATTACTTCTGTCCTAACGCTGCTCTAAGGGCATGGCCATGTGTCGCAATGACCTCCACAGATACGGGGAGGTCGGCGACGGTCATGCCATCGAGAAATTGTCCGGCATCTGACAGGCAAACATCGGGTAGTAGGTAGCGACGAGAAGGGTCAGCGCCGTCAAGTGCTGAAGCGATATCGGTCCCCGTGAGGAGACCGGTCACGCCCGTGTTGCCGCCGAAATAATTGTTATGGATCGCGCAAATTTCGACATCGAGCACGGTCTCGAACTCGTCGATGAGTGGCTTCACGACATCTGCGCCCAAGACGCTCGTGAGAATGGTGACCTTGTTCGAAGCTTTGCGAGGTGGCGCTGAGAGGGTCACGGGCGTTGATCGTAGACCTGTATACGCCGCGGGATTCGTCAACTGGCCAATATCGACCGCTGCAAAAAAGCCCCGCTGGGGGCTTGTTTCTGATGCAGAGAGGCCAAGAAATTCCTCTCGGAACGTCGCCGCCATTCCGATGCCGTCTTCATGCATATCGCATGTCCTGTAGTTATCGATCGGCGGAAATGAGCGGCCGGCAAGCAGAAAGTATTCGTCCGCCGCAAACACCATTGGGTGTCCAACGAGCGAATGGAAGAGTTCTTGCCACTCGAGCACGGTCGACAGCACAGCCTCGGCCTCTTCTCGGGTGTGCGCTCGCATGGCAGGTTCAGTGTTGAACTTCGAAATTCCCAGCGGAACGACCGCCACCGAGGCGAGATCGCTAAACGAGTCAGCAATGCCAAGCATCGTGCGTTCGAGGACGTCACCATCGTTGACCCCCGGGCACACAACGATCTGGCCTTTGACTTCAATGTCAGCATCAAGCATTGCCCGTAGCCAACGGAGGCTCATTCCACCGCGCTGGTTCTTCAACATGCGAGAACGATCAAACGGGTCAATCGCATGAATGCTGACATGTAGTGGCGATAAACGTTGCTCGATGACCCGCTCAAGGTCGCTTTCAGTAAATCGCGTGAGAGTGGTGAAATTCCCAAAGAGGAAGCTCAGCCGGTAGTCGTCGTCTTTGAGGTAAAGGCTCCTACGCATTCCTTTTGGTAATTGGTGGATGAAGCAGAACTCACAGTGATTGTCGCAAGTCCGGACTCGGTCGAAGACCGCACTTTCAATTTCGATTCCGAGCGAAGCGCCCTCGGGCTTCGAGATATCAAGGTCAATCTCGAGTCCGCCTCGCGTCACTGAAATCACCGGGTTCTCTACATCAATCGCCCACTGCCATTCGATGATGTCTCGCGGCATGACGCCATCAACTGCAGTGATCTCATCACCGATGAGCGCGCCGGCTACCGCCGCAGGTGAATCTGCTTCGACCCCGGTGATTAAGGGGCCATCAGTTCGCTGGCGCGTCGAGGACGGTGAAGACATGGCGGTAGAAGAGGCTACCTCTGAACTGCCCCGGCTAGATTTGGTCGCACCATGTCAGTCGATCGCGTTCTGCTTGCTGAACCACGCGGGTTTTGTGCTGGGGTCGAGATGGCGATTAAGGCCCTTGCCTGGATGGTTCGAGCATTCGAGCCTCCCGTGTACTGCTATCACGAAATAGTTCACAACCAGATTGTCGTCGACGCGTTCCGATCCCAAGGTGTGCAGTTTGTTGACGACATAGAAGAAGTGCCCGTAGGGCGCCCCATCATGTTGTCCGCCCACGGCTCGGCCCCAGAGGTCGTTGCGAGCGCCCGTAAACGGGGGTCATTCGTGGTCGACTCGGTATGCCCCCTCGTAACCAAGGTTCATCACGAGGTGAAAGTTCGGGCTTCGAAGGGGTACCGAATTGTGTACGTGGGCCACGAAGGTCATGAAGAAGCAGTGGGGACGATGGCAGTAGCCCCGGATGCGATCGATCGCGTTGAAAGTATTGAAGAAGTAGATGCCCTTCCACACCACGATGGGGCTGTTGCTCTTCTAGCTCAAACGACGCTCTCCCATCGAGATTGGGAAGGTGTGGCGGTGCGCGTGAAAGAACGATTCCCTGATGTGTGGACACCCGGTCGAAGTGACCTGTGCTTCGCTACCACCAATCGCCAAAGTTCGTTGCTCGCAATGGCGGCGCGTTGCGACGTGATTGTGGTGATCGGATCAGCGAACTCTTCAAATACGACCGCTCTCGCCCGGCTCGCAGTGGATGCAGGTTGTGCAAATGTCGTGCGAATCAATACGGCCGATGAGTTGCCAGCAGGTCTCAACGGCGTCGTTGGTGTAACTGCTGGAGCATCTGCTCCCGAACAGTTGGTGCGTGAAGTGTTAGAGCAGCTTTCGCCTGCCAACGGCATTGAACTCGTGCGCGTTACTGACGAAGATGAATATTTCCCACCGCCTCGAAATATCCGAGAACTTCAAACAGCTATCGAGTCGGCAGCGACGGTGCTGCTCGGGGCCGGACTGCTCTCTCATCCAAAAATGGATGATCGATCACTTTCTGCGAGCACTGTGCTGGCGGCCTTGAACAACGATGTCTGAGGGGATGACAATGAATTCACTTACTCCAGCAATAGATGCCATTCGAATCTCGTTGCACATCTGCGCCGTAGCGATTTGGGTCGGAGGGCAGATTGTGATTGCAGCTGTTGTGCCGGCACTTCGCGCTGATCATCGGTCAGCCTTGCCTCTCGTAGCAAAGACTTTTGCCCGAGTTGCGTGGCCAGCGTTCGCTCTCGCCGTTTTGACAGGAATGTGGTCGCTGATGGCCGTCGACGTTGCGTCAACCTCGAGCGGATACCAGGTGGCGATGATGTTGAAGGTTCTCGCGGTGTTGCTGAGCGGAGGTGCCGCAGCCGTCCATTCGGCCGGATCATCGACAGCTGCAAAGGCCATCGGTGGAGCACTTGGACTGTTGTTCGCACTTGCTGCCGTCGTGCTTGGAGTTCTCATACGAGCGGGTGCCTGAGTCATGAGGGGTGCATGGCGTTGGGTAATTCTTCTTGTGGCGATGTGCTCTGTTGGGATCGCCGCCCTACGTGAGCAACGATCAAACTCTGAAACGGCTGTGCCGATCACTACAGCAGAAGAAATTGTCACCTCGACATCGGCGGACTTGTTGCCTGCCGACCCAATTCCTGCATGGTGTGAACGACTCCTCGCCATTGACGAGACGACACCGCTCAGCGATGTGGCGCAGATCTATCTCGAGGTCGGTATCACTGCAGGTGGAGTCGTTGAACGTGACTTGACCGCAGCTGCGATCGTCCTCGCCGGAAACAGCGCTACCAGCGAAGAGTTTGCTGCAACCACGACAACAATTGCTGGTGACGAGTTTGATGCTGAGGGGCGCGTTGTCGAAGATGACGCTGTGCTCAGAGCTGGTCAATTAATTGATGAAATGTGCAAACGGGTGTCTCTGCAAGCGTCTCCTGCAGAGACGGTTCCCCAGTAGCCGATACTGCTCACTTTGCGTTTCGGATGCAGGCGCATTGACGTACTAGGTTGCGAGCATGTTCCCCGGATCACATATTAGAACTCAGCCCGATAAGCCTGCGCTCATCATGGCCGGTAGCGGTGAGGTGCAAACCTTCGCAGAACTTGATGCAGCGGCAAATCGACTTAGTCACGTCCTTCGTGATGCCGGGATTCAGGCAGGCGATCATGTCGCAATCTGCATGGAAAACAATCCGAACTTTCTCGAAGTGTTGTGGGGCTGTCACTATGCCGGCGTCGTGTATACCGCAGCCTCATCTCGCCTAACCTCAGACGAACTTGCCTACATCATGAATGACTGCGGGGCGAAGGCGTTCATTACTTCGATGTACAAGGCGGAGCAGGCCGCCGAAGTTCGTGAAGAGACCCCGAACGTCACTTTGCGATTGATGATTAATGGAACGATCGAAGGGCATGGCTCCTATGAAGATGCTGTTGCCGCGGCAAGTAGTGAACCGCTCGCGAATCGAACAGCAGGACGAGACATGTTGTACTCGTCAGGAACGACCGGACGCCCCAAAGGGGTGTTCCCGTCACTGCCTGAAGTTCCTCTTGAAGAGTGGTCGAGCAGCATCGAAGGTTTGCAGCAACTTCTCTTTGGAATGGATGCCAGCAAGGTGTACCTCTCCCCTGCGCCGATGTATCACGCTGCACCGCTCCGGTTTTGTCTTGCAACGCAAGCGATTGGAGCGACGGTCGTATTGATGGAGCACTTCGATGCCGAGGACTATTTGAAGTATGTCGACCAGTACAAGGTGACGCATTCACAACTCGTTCCCACCATGTTCGTCCGGATGCTGAAACTCGATGAAGAGACGCGGGCGAAATATGACGTATCGACAATCGAAGCGGCGGTGCACGCTGCAGCACCGTGTCCTGTTGCTGTCAAGCAGCAGATGATCGAATGGTGGGGCCCCGTCATTCACGAGTACTACGCCGGAACTGAAGGGAATGGTTTCGTCTATTGCAATAGCGAGGGTTGGCTCGCTCATCCTGGAACGGTTGGGTCACCGCTGAACTGTGTTGTCCATATTGTCGGTGAAGATGGCGAAGAAGTACCAACTGGCGAAGCTGGAACGATTTACTTCGAAGCCGGTGGAACATTTGAGTACCACAATGATCCAGAAAAGACCGCCGGTTCTCGTCACCCCAAAGGCTGGAGCACGCTTGGTGACGTCGGATATCTCGATGAAGATGGATTTGTCTTCCTCACTGATCGCAAGGCGTACATGATCATCACCGGTGGAGTGAACGTGTACCCGCAAGAGTCAGAAAACTTGCTTGTTACCCACCCGTCTGTCATCGACGTTGCAGTGTTTGGCGTTCCAAATGACGATTTCGGTGAAGAGGTGAAGGCGGTTGTCCAGCCTGTTGAAATGCCCGCGGACCCTGAAGCAGCCGGCGAGTTGGAGCGTGAACTCATTCGTTTCTGCCGTGAGCATCTTGCCGATGTGAAATGTCCTCGATCGGTCGACTTCAGAGAAGAATTGCCGAGGCATCCAACCGGCAAGCTCTACAAACGATTGTTGAAAGACGAGTACTGGGCAGCAGCGGGCAGAAGTATCTGAACGTGGTTGGGCGGCCATCTGCCCCGCACCCCTTTCTTGAGTGGGAAGGAATTCTGGCGTTCGCCCATCGTGGCGGTATGAGTGAAGCCCCAGAGAACACCCTCGAGGCGTTTCAGCATGCGGTCGACCTTGGTTACACCTTTCTCGAGACAGATGTGCATCTGACAGCTGATGGTGTGCTTGCTGCCTTTCATGATGTTGACCTCGAACGCACCTGCGGCATTGCAAGCAAGATTCAAGACCTGACGTGGAATCAACTCAGCGAGGCCCGTGTTGACGGAACACACCCAATTCCACGGTTCATTGATCTGCTTGAGGCGTTTCCCGACGCCCGAATTAACGTCGACTGTAAATCAGATGACGCCTTGCAACCGCTGATCTCACTTCTCAGCGAACGTGACTGCTTAGATCGAATCTGCGTCGGCAGTTTCAGTGACCGCCGACTACGGGCCGTTCGAAAAGCATTCGGCACGCAGGTATGTACCAGTCTCGGGCCAGTTGAAACAACGCGTTTGACGACGGGAGCCCCTACTCCTCAAGGTGCGTTTGCAGCGCAGGTGCCACCGAGAGCCGGCAAAGTTCCTGTTGTAACCGAACGGTTTGTTGCCCGTGCTCACCGGAGAGGGTTGCAGGTCCACGTATGGACGATTGATGACCCAGCAGAGATGGACCGCCTTCTCGATTTGGGGGCTGATGGCATCATGACCGACCAACCTGAGGTGCTAAAAGACGTTCTTCAGCGTCGCGGATTGTGGTGACGGTGAAACTCAGCCATTAAAAAGATCACCAACGCGCGCTACATATTCTTGTGGATCTCGCATTTCAAAGACCGGCAGCATGAATTCACTCAAATTATGTGTCTCAACGAGACCGGAGATTTGTTCTCGACAGTCTTTTGCTGATCCGTGGATTACGAAAGGCAACACCCAATCGTCAGTAACGTGGCGAGCAGCAACGTGTAGGCCGTCGCCCATGGCCGCACGAATACGGTCGACGTCATCTGGCGACATTCCGATGAGCTCTTGAATTTCTTGTGGTGAATCGCACAGTCGATAGGTCATATGGGGGCGAACAGCTTCGAGGTCATCGTCATTCATGACAACGGCTGTCGAGTACGAAAGGGCAGCCGAATGCGTGGAGCTCTCCGAGGCCGTTCTCACAAGTTCCACCGAGTCAGAGAGCGTTGTTTCGTGAAGAAAATCAAGTATCACGCCATCTGCAAGCTTTCCGCCAAGGGTTAGGACCTTTGGTCCGCGCCCGGCAATCCAAATTGGAATTTGAGGAAATGGACAGGCAAGTGTTGCGTGATGGAGCGAAACGGTTTCACCGTCGAATTCAACCTGCTGGCCCGACCACAGCGCACGACAGATTGTGATGAGTTCCTCCAACGCAATCACTGGGCGTGAGCGTGTCAGGCCTAATGCATCCAGCGTGAGTGAACCACCTGCACCAAAACCGGCAATCGCCCGCCCACCGCTCAACTCTCCGAGACTTGCAATCGCAGCGGCAGTCTGGCCGGGGTGCCGAGTAAATGGGTTGGTGATTCCTGGGCCGATACGTAGTGAAGTGGTACCTAAGGCAACTGCTGACGCAACGACGTACACATCGTGCGTTGCGAGGCCTTCGTCGTAGAGGCGACATGTCGCAAAACCTGCCTCTTCTGCGACTTTGGCAAGTTCGACAACTGCATCAATTGATCCATCAGGGATGATGTTCAGCGCGAGCGACACCATGTCGCCAACCTACCCAATGTGTTCGTACTCAATCGAGACCACCTCTGCGGTGGTGGACAATTCAGCCTGCAACTCTGCAACGAGACTGGCCGTGAGTCGGTCGTCCTCTTCGTGGGGAACTTTGGTGATGACAACGACCTTCCTTGACTCTTCGGGGCTGCCTTTCATCGAGCCGTCAGGAGAGGTCAGTACCGCTGCTGCGCGCTGTGGTGTGAGTCGTTCATAGGGACTGCAGGCTGCAACAGCCGCTACTCGTAGGGGGCGGTGGCATTGGTCGGCGATGACGCGACCGAGTGCGTCTGCACCTATCACGGCAAGCACCAACGTCGTTTGCGCTGGGAATACGGGCTCAAAATTTGCGGGAGCCTTAAACGGTCGATGTCGGGCTCCGTCGGCCTCTACGACGACGTTGTCGCACAGCGAAGCGTCACCGAACCAGTCATTGCACATTTCTGGTTGAACACCTATTGATTTTCGATTTCGGACGGTTTGGCGCACGAATACAGGTTCTTGTTTGCGTCGATAGCGCAGAGCATCAAATGTCGGCCCCTCAATGACGGATAACCCGCCGGTTTGGTTCTCCCCCATTTTTGTTGTCGTCGTGGCAATCGTTGAACCTTGGAGAGTTCGAGCAAGTTGAAATAGCAGAGTCGACTTTCCACCACCGCCGACCAGCGAAATGAGTTCACGAGAATTCAACTGAAGTGCGTTAGCGAGGTGACTACTTGGGATGGGTGTCATTGTTGAAGTTTCAGTCGCCAGATCGCTTCGACAACGCCTCCGCCAATCGCTAAGGCCTTATCGGAAATTTGGTGGCAGGCGGATGGGTCATTTCTTGGGTCGATATCAGCGATTTTCAACCCGACCGTTACGTTCGAATGATCGGCGATGAGTCCTCGAACCATTCCCGTAAACGGCGCCACAACCTCACAACGTTCTTGGCCTTGGATGAAGCCCAATGGCGTTTCCGCTTCCACCCAATCACCGATGTTCGAGAGCCACTCAACTACGCCATTCTCAGGCGCTCGAATGACGCGCTCTGATGACTTGCCTTCAATGACACCTGGACTCCCGGTGTTCGGTTCTGCCGAACCATCAAAAATGACTCGCCCAAGTCGATGGCCTCTCATGGTTTCGATAGCCGCATCGCAATGCTCGCCAACGACGAAACCCGGACCGAGTCCGACGACGATCGGGGCATCGGAAATTGTCGTGTCAAGCGGACGTTTTGCGAGACGACAGTCAATTACAGCCGCGATGTTGTCGAGATCACCGATATCAGCGAGTGTGGGAGCAATGATGACGGGAATCTCGCCCAATTCCCAACTCCCGTATACGGCTGAGTCGTTCTCGCACTTTCGTCCGATGAGACCCTCGACGCTCGTCACGCCATCTGTGATCGCCGTTGAGAGCGACACTGTTCGACGAATTGAAAGTGGCGAAGAAAGTTCCGTGACGAGCACACGAAATCCGCAGTGGTGAAGGCGCCATGCAACACCGGTGGCGATGTCGCCACCGCCGCGAAGAACGATGAGGTCATCGTGTGCTGGTCGCACGTACAACCTCGGCGATGATGCTGATGGCAATCTCCTCTGGAGTTTCGGCGCCGATTTCAAGGCCAATCGGGGTCGAAATTCTTTCGACGTCAGATTCCGTGCATCCCGCCTGCAACAGCGCCTCTTTCGTTGTGCCCCACCTACGAGCACTACCCATCAAGCCGATGTAGGCAGCCTCTTGGGAAACGATCAGCGGTACCAGTTCAACGTCGAGCGCCACGTTTCTCGTGACCATCACGATTGCTGCCCGTGAATCGAGAGGAATTTCTGAGAGAGCAGACTGAAGGTCGCCACTATGTCCGTTGACGCCATCAGGCATTGCCGAAAGTTGCTCGGCGCGGTCGTCCCATAGGTGAACACTCCACCCGCTCCATTTCGCGAGTTCAGCGACGGCCTTTCCAACATGTCCAGCGCCAATGACAAGAAGTGTTGCGGTGTCCATATATGGCTCAACGTAGACGTCCATCTCTCCTCCGCACACACCGGGGTCACCTGTTGAGGGGTCCACAAGGCGATAGTTAACGAGTCGTGGCTGGCCATCGGCCATGGCGGCCATGGCTTCATTGATCACCCTTGCTTCCATTTCGCCGCCACCGACTGTTCCCTCTCGGCTTCCATCATCGAGGATGAGCATCGAAGCACCCACTCGCCGCGGAACAGAACGGTCAGTTCGAACGACAGTTGCAATTGCCGCCTTTTGGCCAGACTCGACGGCGTTCAATGCTTGCGCAACGAGTTCTATCGACCCCACAACCGACTCGCTTCCTCCCTGACTCGTGCCGTGGAGCGCTCAACGTCGATGCCAAGCACTTCTTTGTTTCGTACGCGCCACTCCCCTGCAACCATGACGTCTCGCACATGGTGCCCACTTCTCCAGAGCACCAATTGGTCGGCAATGGTTGACGGATCAATCGGCGTCGGTACGTCAATTTCAACGATTTGAAGATCGGCTATCCAATCAGGCTCAAGTCGACCCAAATTTTTGAGCCCAAGGGCTTGGGCTCCGCCTTCAGTTGCCATCTGGAGCACTTGGTGAGCTGGCGTGGACGATGGGTCAAGAAGTCGCGCCTTTTGCAGCCAGAACGCCCCTCGCATCACTTCGAACATGTCGTTGACATAGCCGTCAGTACCTAAGCCCACCGTGACGCCTTTGGACAGAAGTTCCGATATCGGAGCGATGCCCCCTCCAACTTCACAATTGGATAGTGGCATGTGACTCACTCGAGTGTCACTGTTTGCAATGATGTCGAGTTCGCCGCTTGTCATCTGGACGCATTGGCTTGCGAGAAATGATGAACTTGTAACTCCGAGGTCTCGATAGAACGCCATCGTGTCGCAACCAAGATGTTCACGTGCCCAGTTTCCCTCGTGAGTGCCTTCGTTGCAGTGGGCGTGAAACCACGTATTTCTTGACCGGGCTTCCGCGGCCGCACGCTCGATGAATGATGATGAGCAGGTGAATACCGTGTGCCACGACATTGCGCCCGAGATGAGGTCATCGCCTTGATGTTGGTCGATGAAATCGATGTTCTCTCTCAGTGAGAGCTCTGCGATCTCTGCGCCGGCGCGCTCGGTCGCCTCAAAGCTGAAGATCCCTCGGAGTCCGGCTCGACGGCATTGTTCTGCTTCTGTCTCGAGCACGCCGCTCAATGCTCCTGGGGCCTCGCAAATGTCAAAGAACGTTGTGGTCCCGGTTCGCAGCATCTCTGCGCAAACCCATTCAGAGGCTGCCGCAATCATCTGCTGATCAAGTCTGTCCTCAACTTGTGGCCACCAATAATCATCAAGAAAACTCTCAAAGCCGATGGGCGGTGTCTGAACAACGATGCCATGAGCGAGCGTGCCATAGAGGTGGACGTGCGTGTTGACGAATCCGGGCAGGACAGCGCACCCGGATGCATCAATTACTTCTTCACCTGGAAATGTGGCGATGAGTTCGGACGCCGGGGCGATCGCGCTAACAGCGCCGTTGTCGATGCGAATTGCAACTGACGCCTCGGCATGTTCTGCCGATGTCACCAACCAGTCAGGGCAGATAATCATTGGCTACGAGGTGGCTGCTGATGAGTTCATTGCTCGCCAGACTCGCTCCGGGGTGAACGGAATCTCGTTGATCGAGACACCGACGGCGTTCTGAAGTGCATGTCGAAGAGCTGGAGCCACACCATCTTTTGGAATTTCTGCAACCGCTTTCGCGCCAAATGGCCCGCTGTCTTCCATGGTTTGCACGAGATACACGGCAGTTTCGGGCATTTCATCAGCTCGATAGATGTGATACGGCCCGAACGAATCGTTGATCATCTTGCCGTTGTCATCGAATGCGTATTCCTCGCAATGGGCGTACCCCAGCGCTTGGAGCATTCCGCCTTCAACTTGGCCTGATGCTGTCACCGGATTAATCGCCACACCACAGTCGACAGCCATGGCCATCTTCTTTACCGTGACCTGACCGGTGTCAATGTCGACCTCAATCTCGATGACTTGTGCCGCAAACGGAGGCGGGCACTCGGGCGACACGTATGAGGCGGTACCCATGATCTGTTCCTGCTCTTGGGTGTGCAGCGAGTCAAGTGCGATGTCTTCCATAGAAACGGAACGACCATCTGGTGCGTACGCACGGCGGTCTCGCAGCTCGATAGAACAGGGTTGCTCGACTCCAAGAAGCATTGCGGCACGTTCTTTGATGCGCTCGCGAGCGGCCTCTGCTGCTCTCATTGCAGCGGTCCCGGAGATGTACGTCGTTGACGAGGCGTATGCCCCTGTGTCAAACGGTGTCATATCTGTGTCGCTCGAGTACACCTTGATGTCATCGAGTGGTACTCCAAGTACCTCTGCCGCAATCTGTCCGAGAACCGTGTCGGCACCAGTGCCCAGGTCGGTTGCCCCAACAAGCATGTTGAACGACCCGTCATCGTTCAACTTGATTGAGCATCCACCCATGTCGAGGAATGGGATGGCGGTTCCATGCATGCAATAGGCAAACCCAAGACCACGCCGAATGTTTGGTCGATCGCTTGGCTGACGCCACTCAGGATCATCACGACGGTGCCATTCGATTTCACGAAGTGCTTGAGCGACGCACTCTTCTAGGCCAGTTGAGAGCACTCGGGGGTATTCATCGAGTTCTTCGTCGCTTGCTGCGCGTTCACCAAGGTGCGGTGCGATATTCAGTTCATCGCCAAGGCGCAGCCAGTTCTTACGCTTGAACTCGATCGAGTCGAAGCCGAGCTCGGCTGCGATGTCATCCATGTGGGCTTCAAGAGCGAATTCTGCCTGCGGTGCGCCGTATCCGCGATATGCACCGGGAACCGGAATGTTGGTGTACACCACATCACAACGGAACCTCTTGTTTGGGGCGTTGTACTGCGTGAGTCCTCGAAGTCCGGCCACAGTTTGAACCGTGTATCCATGCGTGCCGTATGGGCCGGTATTTCCAATGATGTAGAGGTCTTGTGAAACCAATTTTCCTTCATCGTCAACCACTGTGGTGAACGTGAGCGTCTGCGGATGTCGCGTGCGGCTCCCGATGAATTCCTCTGAGCGATCAAGTTCAAGGCGAACCGGACGACGCGTTGCCTGAGCAAGGTGCCCGACGATGTCTTCAATGAGCATCTCTTGCTTCGCGCCAAACCCTCCCCCGATTCGAGGCTTCACGACGCGGATGTCCTTGATGTCTCGGTCAAGCAGAGGAGCAACCATACGTCGAGCGTGGAACGGAACCTGCGTGGCTGTGCGAATGACGAGACGCTCATCTTCGTCAAGCCAGGCGATCGAGATGTGCGGTTCAATCGGACACTGTTGCACCTGGTGCACCCTGAATGTCTGGGTGAACACATGGTGACCATTTGCTTCAGCTCGTTCAACCGCTCCAACAGGATCATTTCGTCGAGCTGCAATGTGATGCACGATATTTCGGTCACGGTCGTGAATTTCGACGGTGTCGCTCTCGTCGTGAATCACCACAACGCCGTCTGCCATCGAATCACGCTCATCGAAAATTGCTGGTAGCACTTCGTAGGTGACGTTGATGAGTGAGCAGGCGTGGGCGGCAATCTCTGGTGATTCTGCCGCAACGACAGCGACTCGGTCACCGACGTGGCGAACCTTGTTATCAAAACTCACTTGATCGTGCGGGTGGGGGTTCGGCCATGACTGGCCACCAGAGGCATATTTCACCCTGGGAGTGTTTTTGTAATGGAGAACTTCATGCACGCCAGGGAGTGATCGTGCCCCCGAATCATCAATATCGAGAATTCGAGCATGCGCGTGTGGGCTCCGTAACACTTTTGCGTAGAGCATGTTGCGCAGCTCAATGTCATCGGTAAATGCGGGATTTCCCTTGGCGAGACGAATCGCATCCACTTTGATTTCTGGCTTACCGACGACTGCCATCTCTGGTACGTCGCGAGATGGAATAACCCGTGGCACCGCAGCCGGAGCGACCGGTGGTGTATCGGATGGGTCGTATTCAGATGGTTCTCCTCCCTGGGTGAGTGAAGGAAGAATCACTGGAGCGAATGGCGCCGTTTCCTCTCCTCGCAGCACCGCCGCTGCACGGTGAATTGCTTCGACCGGCTTGACGTATGCGGTCTCTCTGTCGAGAATCCCTGAGAGCATGTCACGAATTTGCGCCTCGGTTGGCGAGGGAGATTCATTTAGTAATGCGAGTGTTCCGAGCACCATTGCGCCGGCTGAATAACCAGACTGGAACGCTCCTGCAGCAACGAATGCGGCCTGAATTGGATGAAGTTCTGCACTCGTATTGAGAGACTCAACTGTGACGACCTCATGTCTGTCTGCTTGGACAGCAAGAATCACATCGCTACTTGCAAGACGGCCATCAAAAAGAACAGCACCGGCACCGGTCTCGCCGCTGTCAGAGCCGTAATGAACGCTGAACATTCCTTGGGAACGAAGAAATGTGCGGAGTGTGTCGTGCACTTCACACTGGCCGTGCACGGTTCGCCCGTTGAGGGTAAGGGTGATCTGAGTCACGACAATGCTCCGATCACTCGTTCACTGAGTTTGACGGCGAGATGGTGGCGATACTCACTGCTACCTCGGAAATCGTCGATTGGAATGATGTGCTCGACTTCGTCGACAGACGACACAGCGACCGGGGCAGAACTCACGCCGGTAAGAGAGATGATGAGCCCGTTCGCAGTAGCCCTACCCATCGCGGCGACGATGGGGGTATCCATTGGAGTCCGCCCGGTGTGCTCGAATGCCCAGCTTCCCGATGTATCGACATCGACTGCGACAATTAGGCCACGCGGATCTGAGAGGAACTTGACGAGATCTCGTATTTCCCCGTCATCAGTTTCAACAGTCGCAGAAGATGCGAGCAGCGCCGCAACAACAAGATTCTCACTTCCGGCAACAGCAACAGATCCTCCAACGGTCCCTATCGTCCGCAACGTTGATGGGAGTTCCCGTCGTGCGGCTTCACTGAGAAGATCGCCGTCAAAGGCTCCCACTACCTCAGAGAGGCGAACCATTGCCCCAATGGTGGCATGTGAGTTGTTGCGTGTCATCGAATCAAGTCCGAGCGACTGAAGATCAACGCCAATCAAGTCAGAACGGGACCGGTCAGCGTTAAGAACGGTTCCTCCTGCAAGAGGAACATGATGAGGCTGAGCAAGCAGGGAAACTGCTTCGCTCAACGTGTTGGGGCGGTGGTATCCGACAAGTAATGGCACGCCCTCGAAGTTAGCCCAGACGAGTGGAAATGCCCGCCTGCTGGAAGAGGGATGCAGCAGCAGACTTCGCCTGCTCGACTGCCTCGGCGATCGGAACAGAATGATGTTCGCCGTTTGCCACTACGCGATTTCCTCGCACAAACACATCTCGCACATGTTGTGGGGCGCAGTTGAACACGATCGCACTCGGCACCCTATGTACTGGGGCAACTGCAGGGTGGTCGAGATTCACGACCACTAGGTCGGCTTCACGCCCTTCTTCGATTCTCCCGAGTCGATCTGACTCTCCGAAGGCCCGGGCACCTCCGACGCACGCCATTTCAATCGCCTCTTCGGGCTGTAACGCCATTGCGTTCAATTGGTGCACCTTTTGCAGCAGTACAGATATTTTCATCGCTTCGAAAAGGTCTTGACGATTATTAGAACCGGATCCGTCGCTTGCGAGAGCAACGGTGATGCCGCGTTCGCGCATGTCGAGGACCCGAGCAACACCTGATGCCAAGTACATATTTGAAACCGGGCAGTGCACCACCACAGCATCGGTTCGCGCAATGGCATCAAGTTCGGAGTCCTCTAGCCAGACTGAATGGGCGAGTTGGACGTCAGGGGCGAGTGCCCCCACGCTTTCGAGCCAGGGAACATGACGCATTCCGCGTTCTTCGATACTCATCTCAACTTCGATGGCGGTCTCAGCACAATGAACATGAGTTCCCCGGCCCCACGAACGCGCTGCGCCAATGGTTTCGGTCATTGCTTCATCAGAACAGCCCCACGGGATGAGTGGCCCGAGTTCGATCTTTATGCGTCCGTCATGCCCGTCCCACTTATCAAAGGCTTGTTTGGCTCGCCGTATGGCAGTCGCCGCATCCTCTGCAAGCGGTTCGTGATAGTTCCGGTCGGCCCAGCCATGAGCAAGAAGAAGACGAATTCCGAGTTCGTCGGCCGCTCGACAGACTGCATCGTCGATGAGGTCTCCCTCTGACCCTGGGTGGACATATTGATGATCGATGACGCTGGTGCAACCCGTCAGCAGGTTCTCAAGCAGCCCGATTCTCGCCGCGTGATAGGCGATTTCAGGAGTGATGTGCTCAGCCGCTGGCCAAATGCAGTCGCGTAGCCAGTCGAGTAGTGGGCGATCATCGGCTAGGCCTCGAAAGAATGATTGGAAAAGATGGGTATGGGCATTTGTCATGCCGGGCATTACTGCGCAGCCGTTGGCGGAAATTACTTCACTGGCAGATGAGAGAAGATCACCTGATGGTTCACCGTTCCCGACTTGGGTGATCGTTCCATCGGTTATGAGAATCCAACCGGGATCAAGTACCTCTGCCGTCTCGTTGACGGTGACGACAGCACCTCCGTGAATCAGGGTCGTCTTAGTCATGGGGCGCCCATCCAGCGAACGCGTCAATCACTGGTTTGATGTCGTCCATCATCGGGTACAAGATCGGGCACGTCACTCCTGCCTCGATGTATTCAGCCACCTTGTCCTGGCACTGAGCTGTCGTTCCAACGGCCATCAGCGAGCGAACCAAGGAATCAGGAATGAGGTGAGCAGCTTTCCGATAATCAGCCTCGGTGGCTGGCCATCCAACGACCTCTTTTACCCGCTCGACAAGTTCGGGGTCAGCTCCGCTCGCTTCCATGATGTGCGGTTCTGTGCCTAGGTAATACGCCACCAGCGATTTGCCGGTGAGGAGAGCTTCATCTGGATCATCGTCAGACAGTGAGCACACGAGAAGTTCTGGGCGATCAACTTCGTCAATGGTTTTGCCTGCACGTTGGGCCCCCGCCTCGACGAGGTCGACAGCAGATCTGATGTACTCAGCAGAAACAACGTAATTGAGCACTACCCCATCGCAGATTTCTCCAGTGAGTTCCAACATTCTCGGTCCGGTTGCCCCGATGTAAATCGGGATATCCCTCGGAGAGGTATCGCCGTACGCTACGTCAAGCCGAACCCTGTCCAAATTGACGATCTCACCTTCATACGAGACTTCTTCCATAGTGAAAAGCGCACGAAGTGCTTCGACATGTTCTCGCATCGCCCGAAGCGGAATGCGACGATTTTCTCCGACCCGGCTCGTGATCGGTTCCCACCACGCGCCAATGCCGCACATCACTCGTCCTTGCCCGTCGACGAGTCCACCAAGTTCCCACATCGTGCTCCACGTGGATGCGATAACTGCGGGGTTGCGGGTCCAGATGGGCAGTACTCCGGAGCCGATACGCATACGTTTCGTCTCAGCGAGGAGAGCGCTCATGAGAACGATGCAGTCCCGCGCGAGTCGAGTGTCCGCTTGCCAAATTTCTGAGAAGCCTCTCGACTCCGCGTATTTCGCCATCTCGATCTCATACGAGATCGGATGTTTGTCTTGGAGATAGAGGGCCATGCGTTGCGCCATGGCGCCGACACTACGGGATGAGAGCTGGCAACTCACTCATCACAGAGGTGGTCGCCACCACACGGCCTCCTTTGAGTACGACTCGATCGGCAGGCGCCTCTGCGATTGCCTGTCGAATTGTCGTTGCTCGAACTGCAAGTAGGTCTGCTGGCTCTCCAACGGCGATGTTGACCGTTGGAGCGCTGATGGCAGCCCTTGCGTTTGAACTGATTGTTGAAAACGCGTCAACTGGAAGCATGTGTCCTGCCATCACCATGAGGGCTGCAGTTTCGAACGGATCATTTCGCCCGACAAAGTTGAACGGGTCTTGCGCGTTGTCGGCGCCTGCAACCAAATTTACTCCTGCGGCGCGTAACGCATGAATGGCGGTGAGTCCACGCGGAGTGGCGACTGGATCATCTCGACCCTGCAAGAACAGGTTTGTTTGAGGAAGAGCCACAATTGAGATATCGGCCTCTGCAATCGCAGCTGCGAGCGGTTTGATTTGTTCGCTTGGAAGCATGCCAAGGCTGACGCAGTGGCTCGCGGTCGTTGAAATCTGCGAGCCACGTGAGTAGCGAATCACGTCGTTGATCGTTAGTGCTGTTGGGTCCAGTGTCTCATCGACGTGGAGGTCGACCTTCCTTCCATGTCGCTCCGCGAGTTCGAACGCAATCGATACGCAGGCGTCAGAGTCTGGTTCGAGGTGCGGGCACCCACCGATGACCTCTACACCAAGTTCGATCGCTTCGTTGAGTGCAATGAGGTTGAGGTCGCTCCCCTCTCCACTCATCGGCATATATGTCAACGCAACGAACTCGATGTCCATACGGTCTCGATACCTCTGGGCGGCCTCAATCGCTGCCACGAGGTAACGAGTTGAGACCGGTCCACCAACATTCACGTGGCTGCGCACGAGTGTTACGCCACTTTTGAGGAGCATTTCTAATGAACGAGAAATTCTCTGAACCATTTCGTCATGTGCAATAACTCCTGACGATTCAGCTTCTCTCCATCCAACGATCGCCCCCATTAAGTCACCCTTCGGGTTCGGAACGACATCGGCGGTGAGTGACTTATCGAGATGGGCATGAGGCTCGACGAGCGATGGCAGAAGAAGACGCCCTTCCAATTCGACCACTGTGAGGTTGTCGCTCACGACATCTTCACGCCTCTCTGACATCGCGACAATCGTTCCCGAAGAATCAACCAGAATGTGCGGCTTGCTGCCATCGACGAGGATGCCACCTGAAAGAAGTGTGCGGGGTTGGGTCATGGTCGCATCCTACGCGTCAGCGTAGATTCGTGAGAATGAAAGCAACAGAGAGTCGACGTTACGCAGACATCGTTGGGCCAGATATCGGAGAGGTCATTACCGAAGGCTCAACTCTGATTCTTCCTGTAGGCGCGGTTGAACAACATGGACCACATCTTCCGATGTCGGTGGATGACGTCATTGCAACCGAAACAGCAACTGAGGTCGTGCAGCGTTTTGGGTCAGATCTTGACCTTTGGCAGTTGCCGTCGCTTTCGATTTCGAAATCAAATGAACATGCATGGAGCGCTGGAACTCTGTGGTACTCGGCAGAAACGATGATGGCGGTTCTTCGCGATATCGGTCGTTCGATCTCAACGACCAGGGCGGAGCGTCTCGTACTGCTGAATGGTCATGGTGGGAACACCACCCTTCTCGTAACGGCGCTCCGAGAGTTGCGTCTTGCGTATGGATTGAAGACGTTTCTGGTTCATCCGTCCCTCCCCCCTGCATACGGCGGGTCATCAACCGAAGATGAACTCGGCATGGGAATTCATGGCGGTCTAAATGAGACGTCAGTATTCATGCATTTGCGCCCGGACCTTGTCGACCTCTCGAGAGCTGAACGAAAGGTTCCAGAAGCACTCGCGGAGAATGAACATGTGAAGTTCGGCGGTTCGGTGTCATTTGGTTGGCTCTCTAACGACTTCGACGAAGCTGGGTACATCGGCGACCCGACGGGAGCATCTGCTGAACGCGGTTCCGAGCTCTTTGAACACGCTGTTAATCGTCTTGGCGATCAGATGGCTGAGATTGCTGAATTCGATTTTGGGCGTTGACGCACTTCTGACGCTGTTTGCTCGCTAAGGCGGGTCGAAACGTTGTTCTAGTATCAGCATTATGTTGATTGCCCAGCTCAGTGATCCCCATATTTTTGAGCGAGGAGAGCTGATGGAGGGTCGCATCGACACAGCGTTGCATTTATCGCAAGCGTTAGCCACCCTCCGGACACTTGAACCCAAGCCGAGTTTCGTTCTGCTCACAGGTGATCTGGTAAACGACGGCCTAGCCGAACAATATGAACACCTAAGTGAGGTGCTCGGCGATCACTTGCGTTCCGTAATTGTTGTTGCTGGTAATCATGATGAACGGCGAGGATTGAGGAATCTGTTTCCGCAGCTCTCTGAGTTCGGCGTCGGTGATGATTGCATTGACTACGTGATCGACAGTGATGAGTACGAACTTTCAATTTCAATCGTCGTTCTCGACACGACTGTTCCCGGTGAACACGGAGGTTCGTTGAGCCCTGAGCAGTTGAGCTGGCTGGAATCTCAACTCGAAACCCGAAGTGACCGGCGGGTAGTGATCGTGCAGCACCACCCACCGTTTGCAAGCGGAATTGGATTCATGGATGCTTACGGCTTGCAAGGATCAGAGGCGGAAGCCAAGATTCTTCAACGCTTTAGCAATATCGATGCCGTGCGTTGCGGTCATTT
>JALRDI010000127.1 GCA_023257035.1 Ilumatobacteraceae bacterium
TGCTCTTCTCGGTTTCGAAGATGAGGTGATGAAACTCGATGACCTCGACGACACTCCACCGCAGGGATTCTCGTTTCCGCTGATCTTCACGTGGACGCTCCCACCGTTGCCAAATCCGCCCGATCTCTTGGTCCTTGCGACCGAAATTGCGGGCATTGGTGGCGTCACGTTGCCGATTGAGGTCTCTGCAATCGACTCATTTCCCAGCGTCACAGACGCCCCTGAGCGATCGTTGTCGATCGTTGCCAAAATTGCTCTCGAACTTGCTGATGTGTACATGAACAACGACACGGCTGTTGCGCAAACGCTCGAGCGCTGCAAAGCAGTGAGCCTGTTCCTACTCGATCGAGCCGACCGCTGGCTCGCAGAAACCTGAGCGAGGATCACCATGCGAGTGAGCGAACTCATCGACATTCTTCGTGACAAGCCGAGCGATGCTGATGTCGAAATCGCGTTTGTCACGCCTGTTGATGACGATGCAAACGAGATCGTCGTCAACCATTTCGAACTAGCTGCGATCTACTCCCCTTTCGACGACAGCGTGCTGCTCATCGCCGGCGAAGACGCCGATGTCGATGAACTCATCGACGCTCTCGAGTCGGGTGACAATCTCAGCGACGAAGCCGAGTAGTCAGTTCAGCGGCGGCAGCGGCACTGAATCATCTCGTTGCCACACCACCCAGTGCTCGTTCTCAAAGTATTCGTCGAACGCGTCCTCAATGACGGCAAAATCATTGGCGGCCTCGGCAGACATGTTCTTTTGCAGAACAAGAAATTCCACCCGTTCCGCACACTCATCAAGCCGTGTTCCTTCAAGTTCGAGACCCACCCCATAGAGCACTGCTCTAAATGGCGTGGGGAACTGGTAGATCTCTTCGCGATACGCAAGGTGTGGAGCAATCCGATAGTGCGCTGCAACCACAGCACCGTCGGGCACCACTTCAACCGCCTCACGAGCCGCCACCGCAACAGGATGCGACGGCGCCCAGTACGCCGGCATCGCTCGGCCTTTTGGAATCGGCGACCACAACAACGCTGAGACACCGGTCCCGAGCACAACGCACACGATCGCAACACGACGGCCGCCAAGACCGGTCACCGGCAACTGCTTGATCGACCAGATTGTCCCGAATACAAGGGCCGGTACCGCCACAATGCTGTAGTGGTACTGCACGTGGAATTGGTACCAGTATGTGCTCAACACGTTGGTGAAGAGCACGAGTGCGCTAACGAGCGCCACGCTCGGACGTCGAAAAAACTGAAAGCCCATTGGCAACATCATCTGCAGCAGATACCAAGGGCGATCTTCTGAGGTGAAGTACGACGCGACCTCTCGTGGTCGAGTGAAGACAGCCGACAGGAACCCGGTTGGCCCTCCAAATGGAATTCGCCATGCGTTTCGTGTCGGAACACCGATCAATGAACGCATCACCACAAACATCGCAATCAGGGTTGCGAACACAGCGGCACCTGCGGTGACAAGACCAATGCGCCGGTCACGCCGCGCCGCCACCCAGATGCCCAATGGGACGATGACGAGCGCCACATCTTCTTTGACGAGTAGAGCACCGGCGACTGCCACCGCGTACCAGCGCCAACGGTGGGTTAAGGCTGCCCATAATGCGAGCGGAACAAACAAACCGAGGAAACTGTCTGGGTGATAGTTCTCAAGTAACGCACCAAGAACTGCAGGGTGCGCCAGATATGCCACGGCGAAGAACAGCGCCAGTCGTGATGAACGCAGCGCATCCCGCCCGTAGAGATACACCGGCACCGAGCCAAGACCGATCACGGCAGCTTGTGACCAAAACAAGATCCATGCCCCGGGCGCAACCCAGTAGAACGGCACAAGCAGCAACAACACAAACGACGTGTGGTCACCAAGCAGGTTGCGACCCATCGTTGTCACAAACGGTGATTGAAACCTTGACAGCAGCCATACACCTTGGTCGTACAACCCCGAGTCATAGGCCGCTGTCCCTAACCCATGATGAATATTGAGAGTCAGCGATCCGTAATAAACAATGAAGACAACAATGATCCCGCAGAGAGCGAGCAGGCCCGGATCATGACTCCGGAGCCAGGATTTCATCCGTGTCGAACCTCTTCAGCAATCGCTGCAAGAACGCCGTTGACGAAACGTCCGCTGCCATCGGTAGAGAAGCGTTTTGCAAGATCGACTGCCTCATCAAGCACAACGGCCGTCGGAACGTCTGATCGCTCAAGAAGCTCAAAAAGCGCCATCCGCATGATTGCGAGATCGAGTACCGGCATTCTCTTGAGCGTCCACCCGCGCGACTTTCCCTCGATTAGCTCGTCAGCCTGAGTTGACGACGACTCTGCACCGCGGGCAAGCACCAAGACCAGCTCTTCGGGCTCAACTACCTGAGCATTGATTACTTGTTCGACAGAGATGCCTTTTGACTGCGCCTCGTACAACAGGTGCAACGCTCGCTCGCGGGCATCAGATCGCTCATCGACGTTCGTCATGTATCAGACCCGAGTGATGTAGTCACCGTTGCGGGTATCGACCTTGACACGGTCTCCAATTTCCACGAACAACGGAACCTGAATGACTCGCCCGGTTTCAAGGGTGGCCGGCTTACGAGCACCAGAGACGCGGTCACCCTGAACCCCAGGCTCGGTGTCTGCAATTGTCAGCTCAACAGATGCAGGAATCTCAACCGAGATGATCTCATCGTTGTAAAACGCAACCTGCGCAGTCATTCCTTCGATGATGAAGTCCGCTGCATCGCCAAGAGCAACCGGAGCAACATTCATTTGCTCATATGACTCGTTGTTCATGAACACGTAGTCATCGCTATCGCGGTACAGAAACTGCATCTCCTCACGACGGATGATCGCCTGCTCAACACGGACACCGGCGTTGAAGGTCTTGTCGAATACGTTGCCAGTGCGAACGTTGCGGAGTTTTGTTCGGACAAATGCTCCACCCTTACCAGGCTTCACATGTTGAAATTCGAGCACCTGGAAAAGAGCGTTATCAAGCTCGAGAGTGATTCCAGTCTTCAGATCGTTCGTGGTGATGGCGGGCATGGGGTGTCCTTCGGATGAGTAGTCAGATTTCGATGGCCATCGGACGTGACGACCACAAGGTCCTCAATCCGAATACCGCCGGTTCCGACACGATAGAGGCCAGGTTCGACAGTCACCACGTCACCAGCCATGAGTTCTGCACTCGCTGATGCACCAAGAAACGGCTCCTCATGAATGTCGAGGCCGACACCGTGCCCAGTGCCGTGGACGAACAGGTCTACGAGCCCAGCGTCTTCAAATACCGATCGACATGCTCGATCAACCTCGCTGCCGCACACTCCCTCAGAAACTGCTTGCAAACCAGCAGTCTGTGATGCAAGTACGAGGTCGTACCAGCGCTGTTGTTCATCAGAAGGGCCGCCGACTACGAAGGTTCGAGTCATATCAGAGTGATACCCATCAACAAGGGCCCCAACATCAATGACAACCGTGTCACCGCCTTCAAATTGCCTCGCAGTCGGGCGTGCGTGCGGCAACGCAGCATTCGTTGGCCCAGATGCCACGATCGTCTCGTAACTCGGCCCATCTGCCCCAAGTTTCCGCATCCGATATTCCAGTTCGTCGCGAATTTCACGCTCAGAAACACCAGCGACCAGCATCGGTGCAACTTCAGACAAGGTCTCGGATGCGATATTTGCCGCCTTCGCTATCAACGCAATTTCAGACTCATCTTTCGCCCGGCGTAATTGTCCGAGCAATCCGTCGGCGGCGACGAGTTCGGCATGAGCGGAAAGACTCGACCACTCACTTTGCGGAACGATCGATGCTTCCGCTCCGAGCGGGCTCCCACTTGCGGCCTCGGAGATTGCGAGGTTCCGATCAGCCAAGGTGCGTGCCGTCACCACCCCAATATCAGTTGCCCCGGATGAATCGAGTTGGTCACGAGCCTGATCGGTGTAGCGACTATCGGTGATGAACTGATGTCCTCGTTTGGAAACAATCAGCACCCCAGCAGAACCCGAGAAGCCTGTGAGCCACCGGATATTGCTGCGGTCACTCACCATCATCTGCTCAAGACCGCGTTCATCGAGCATGGCGAGAACTCGCTCGGCACGACCGCGAACTTGAACTGAAGTCATTTCAACTTGGCAGCGACTGCTCGAACCGCAAGTTCGTAGCCGGTGCCGCCAAAACCCGAAATCGCGCCCGTCGCCACCGGGGCAACAACGCTTGTGCGACGCCACGGCTCACGAGCATCAGGATTGGAGAGATGGACCTCAACCACGACCCCGTCATACGCTGCAAGAGCGTCGTGCAGCGCCCACGACGAGTGGGTGAATGCGCCGGGGTTAATGATGATGGCATCGCAACGTCCACGAGCGCCGTGCACTGCCTCGATGAGTTCTCCCTCGTGATTGCTTTGAAGGTCTTCGACCTCGAACCCAAATTCACTTGCAATCGACCGCGTTCGCGAGACGTGATCCTCGAGCGTGTCATGTCCGTACACGTCGGGTTCGCGTTGTCCAAGAAGGTTCAGATTGGGTCCATGAAGGAGCAAGATGAGGCTCACAACATAGAACGGTACCGCCCAACGGGCATTCGGTACAGCACATGCGGTCGAAGATGGCTTGATTCAGGCACTCCAGGGTGCTCAAAATCACCATCAACATCCCTCGTCATACCGATTGCCTGCATGACCCACTGCGAGCGTTCGTTAGTGGCAGCGGTGAAAGAAAGCACCTCATCAAACCCAAGACCAGCTGGCTGCTCAGCAAAGGCGTACGCAAGAACTAGCCGAGCCGCCTCGCTAGCAAACCCCCTTCCCCACCATTTCGAGCGCAGTCGCCAACCAATCTCAACACCGTCACGAAACCACGGCACCATCAACCCGCAAAACCCAATTGCGTCGCCATCAACCTCAACACACCACAACCCGAACCCGTGGTCGTCAAAATGCCGATCAATGCGTTGAAGAAACGCGGCCGATGCCTCACGATCCATGACTGGACCGATTGTTGCCATCACCTGAGAGTCGCCATTCAAGTCGGCAAATGCATCAAGGTCAGATGACGTCCACCGCCGCAGCCCCACCCTGGGTCCTGCTTGCGGTCCTTCTGCCATCAGTCTTGGAGCGCCTCCACCAACACGTCCCGAACGATTGCTGGATCGATATCGGCAACTAACTCGACACCATTTGGTCCGTCGAGAACAAATGTGAGGCCGTCGATTGCTTTTTTATCGCGGAACATCAGCGCAAGAAGTTCATCTGCTGAGCCAACATGTGGAATGTCGGTTTGAAGACCATAGAGACAGCCAACCACATCAAGATGTTCGGCAACTCGAGCCGAATCAATTCGACCAAGCCGCTCAGCGAGACGAGCGGCAAAAATAAGACCAATCGATACTGCTTCGCCATGAGCAATTTCATGACCGGAGGCGATCTCGAGCGCATGAGCCAATGTGTGCCCGTAATTGAGGATCGCCCGTCGTCCAGACTCTCGCTCGTCTGACGCAACAACTTCAGCTTTGATCTCGACGCAACGAGCCACCCTGGCCTCAAGGTCGAGGGCAGCAAGGTCATCCCCGGTCAAGAAGTGATATTTCGCCATCTCGCCATTACCGCAGCGCACCTCACGTTCAGGGAGCGTCGCAAGTGTGTCGAGGTCGCAAATAACTCCGGACGGCTGCCAGAAGGCTCCGACGAGGTTCTTACCCTGCGGCAAGTTCACACCGGTTTTGCCACCAATCGCAGCATCGATCATGCCGAGCAATGTGGTCGGCACGTGAACCACTGAGATTCCACGGTGATACGACGCCGCAGCAAACCCAGCCACATCGGTCACCATTCCTCCACCCACCGCAACGACAACGTCACCGCGGGTAAGGCCAGCATCTGCGAACCCTTCGCACAATTCTTGGACAGTTGCGATCGTCTTGAACTGCTCGCCAACGCCGACAGCGAAACGATGCACGGGCAGCGAGATTGA
This sequence comes from Ilumatobacteraceae bacterium, assembly GCA_023257035.1. Taxonomy (GTDB): domain Bacteria; phylum Actinomycetota; class Acidimicrobiia; order Acidimicrobiales; family Ilumatobacteraceae; genus Casp-actino5. Next base: position 5,985 of record JALRDI010000127.1, read on the forward strand.
GACCTCGACCTCGATTGATGGCTGACTGACAAGAGCAACGCGCCGAGGAGCGGGGATCAAAGATCGCAACATCTCATCGAGTTGGTTAATGACTCCACACCCAACCAACACTTCATACGAGCGATCGACATCAGCACCGGGAAGTGGCACGGTCACCTGCTGCATCGGTCAGCCCATCTGATCGGCGACTGCAGCCGCCGAAGCTTCAGCGTTACGAACAAATTCAGTTACTGAATCGCCACCGAACTTGCGCTGAGCCTCATCAGCAAGAACGAGCGCAACCATCGTTTCTGCAACAACTCCCATAGCTGGAACAGCAGTGACATCAGTTCGTTCTTTGAACGACACCGACGACTCTTTCGTCGCAGTGTCGACGGTCTCAAGCGTGGGAACATTCAGTGTGGCGAGGGGCTTCATCGCTGCTCGAGCAACAAGAATTTCGCCCGAAGTGATACCGCCCTCAACACCACCGGCAAGAGAACTCCGGCGTCGGAACGACGACGAGTCGGCGTCCCAGTGGATCGCGTCGTGAGCATCGCTTCCGCGTCGGCCAGCCACCTCGAAACCGTCGCCAATCTCAACGCCTTTCACTGCCTGAATCGACATCAATGCTTGTGAAAGAAGGCCATCAATCTTTCGATCCCAATGGACATGAGAGCCGAGCCCAACTGGAACTCCGAAGGCAAGTACCTCAACGACCCCACCGAGCGAATCACCGTCTTTTGCGGCCGCCTTGATCTCTTCCACCATTGCGTCAGCGCTTGATGGGTCGAAACAACGAACTGGAGATTCATCAATTGCTGGAAGATCAGCCATCGTCGGCACCGATTCGAGAGATGCACGAGCAGTGCCCATTTGAATGACGTGAGACATGATTTCAACGCCAATGTGCGACAACAGTTTCTTTGCTACCGCTCCAGCTGCGACACGGGCTGCAGTCTCTCGGGCAGATGCCCGCTCAAGCACATCGCGTGCATCGCTGAAACCGTACTTTTGCATTCCGGCAAGATCTGCATGACCTGGTCGCACTTTGGTCAGCGGATCCTTCGTTGCGCCAGGCGCCGGTGACATTTCCTCATGCCATTTGTCGCTGCGAAACCACTCTGTGTTTTTGATTTCAATCGCCAGCGGCGACCCCAAGGTGCGGCCATGACGCACCCCGCCAAGAAGTGTGAGTTCGTCAACCTCAAAACGCTGACGAGGGCCTCGGCCATAACCCAAGCGGCGACGTCCCATCTCCTCTTGAATCTCTTCAACAGTCAATTCGAGGCCAGCAGGTAGCCCCTCAAGCACGACGACAAGAGCCTGACCATGAGATTCACCAGCGGTTAACAAGCGGAGCACGGTTTGAGGCTACCCCGAGCGCCGGCTGAGTTCTGCTTCTGCAGCCACACGCATTTTCAGTGGATCCGGGGAGAAACCCGTCCATGCCTCGCATTGCAACACTGCTTGATGAACAAGCATTCCAAGGCCATCAACTGTCGTCGCCCCTCGAGCACCTGCGCTCGCTAGCAACGCAGTTGTTAACGGGTGATACACGATGTCAGCCACAACATGGCGTTGTGAGATGAGCTCAACCGGCAACGGCACAGCACCGATGTTTTGGTCGAGACCCATTCCAACCGATGTTGTGTTTACGACAACATCTGCTGATCTCACTGCATCAGCCATATCTTCTTCGCCAACCGCTTGAGCGCCGTCAACGAGGCCTGCCGTTGCAACAGCAGCGGAAAATGTCCGGTTTGACACTGTGATTGAACAGCCGTCGATTGCGCCAAGCGCGGCAATAATCGATCGAGCTGCGCCACCTGCGCCGACAACATGAACCTTCCTATTGATGAGTTCGACGTCGCACGCATACAAAGAGCGAACGAAACCATCGCCATCAGTGCTCATACCGAGCACTGAACCACTTTGCAGTGCCACTGCAGTATTCACAGAGCGGAGACGCTCTGATGCCGGGTCAAGTTCGTCGACGGCATTCGCTGCTTCTTCCTTTAGCGGCATGGTGATCGCAAGACCGGCGAACTCACCTGCCCGCACACGACCGATCACGCCAGCACCGCCTCCGGCTGCAACCTGAAGGCGAACCATCTCCCAGTCGAGACCAGCCGAGGCAAACGCAGTGTTCTGCATGACTGGTGACAGCGAATGTTCAACGGGGTCACCGACGATCGCCACCCGCTTCGCATCTCGGCTCATCCGAGCAGCCCCTTTGCTCGTGCAATATCGACATTGGCCAGATGCTGGTCGTAGGTAACTGCGAATACATGAGACCCGTCATCGTCCGCGAGCACGTAATACAGGTAGTTGCACCCAACCGTCGGGTCATCAAGAACCGCACATAGCTCGTTACCCGAGGAGGGGTTCGGCGCCGGATTCAATGCGGCACGTATCGATGCGCGACCAGGGTTTGCAATCGGTGTCGGTGGCAACCCTGGGTACATGTAGGTGTTGTACGGAGAGTCGTTTGCTTTCAACAAGGTGAACGGCGTATCAGTCGGTGATCCGTAGTACAGCGTTGCGTCAATCTCAAGATTCATTCCGAGCTCAAGACGGTTGTAGATCACACGTGAAATGAGAGCGCGGTCACCGTCAACCTTGGCTTCTCGCTCAATCATCGAGGCAATGATCAATGCCTCATACGGGCTAACTCCAAGAGCGCTCGACCGAAGTGCAAGTTCTTCTTGCAGAGCAACTCGCTCCATCAACTCGATCATTCGTTCGATGACCTGACCCTCGTTATCGGCATTCGAGACCTGATACGTGTCAGGGAACAACAAGCCCTCAAGACTTGATGTATCGGCAGGCCTCCACGGAACACGCCGAGTTGGATCGCCTGCCAACGAGAGGAATGCATCCGCTGAAAGATTGTCAAGTTCCGATTCAAGCCGGCTCGCGATTTGCTCAACGGTGAACCCTTCCGGGAACGTGACTCGTCGGTAGGTCTCACTTGGTGAGGTTCTCAACGCACCAAGAACATCGCCCAGATGCGCACCAGGTACGACCCTGTACAGACCCGGTTCTGGCTCCAACCCGCCCTTTTCGCCCACGTACCAAGAAAACACCCCTGCGTCGGCAATCACTCCGGCTGCCTCAAGCCTCGTACCAATCTCAGCCACCGTTTCGCCCTCGGCAACGGTGAACGTCACCGGGTCGCCAACTAGTTCTTGTTCGGTCACTCGTTGAATGAGCCACCACCCGGTCGACCCTGCAGCAAGTATTCCGGCAATTACGAGCCAGGCTGTTCCCCACACCAGCCAGCGGATACGGTCTCCCCGACCTGGGGCACGATCAACATGGGGAACCTCGTCAGGCAAGTCCCACCCATCGTCATCCCAGCGGTTTCGGGCGTGTTGATCATCAGAGAGCAGGTCAGATCGCATCGCCCGTCGCTCCGGCGTCGATCCAGGATTGCAACATGATTGCCGCTGCAATTTTGTCGACATGCCGGCGACGTTCTTCGGCGCGTAAACCCGCATCGAGCATCGCTCGGTCTGCGGTCACCGTGGTGAGACGCTCATCATGCAACATCACTGGCACAGAGATGAAATTAGCGAGTGCACGAGCAAACTTCCGTGCAGCCTTCGAAGATGGACCCTCCGAACCATCGAGGTGCAAGGGCAAGCCAACAACAACAGCCGTCGCCTCTTCGTCAGCGATGAGCTTCGCCAATCGTTCAACAGTGAGTTCAGGTGTCTTCTCGCGCTGGATCACAGTGAGCGGCGACGCCACCCCTGCCACTCCGACCGCGATGCCGAATCGACGAGATCCAGGGTCAATCCCAATCACCCGTTCGCTCGCAAATGAAGATGTCACAAACTTGTCGCTGCCGTCCGAGCAACCTCTAGAGCCTCATCAATCGCGGCGACGTTCTTACCGCCGGCAGTTGCAACATCACCTTTGCCGCCACCGCCACCACCAGCTGTCTTGGCTGCGTCTTTGATCAGCGCAGCCGCCTCGACACCATCATCAGACATCACCGCAGACGCAAGCCCAACTCCGCCGGTGTTGGTTTCGCCGATGAGCACACAACGACGCACTCCGTCAGATTGCCGAACCGCAATCGCCAACTCTCGAAGGTCACCCGAGGCGAGCCCGTCGACTCGTGCGACCACAATTCCGTCGACTGCCGTCGCAACAAGTTCAGAAGCCCGCCCCACGGCAAGCTGAAGACGCATCGCCTTGAGTTCGTCTTGCAATGCTTTGATCTCATCAAGGCGCCGCTGAACACCCTCGACAACGTCGCTCGTCGTCGACCCGACGAGTCCGGCGACAGCAGACAATGTTGCTTCGTCACGCTGCAGCAATGCAACGCTTGACACTCCCGTTACGGCCTCAATACGGCGAAGATTTGATCCAATCGATGATTCGCCAACAATCTTGATCGTGCCGATATCACCCGTTGCGCGCACATGAGTGCCACCGCAGAGCTCCGTCGACTTACCGGCCTCGAGGACACGAACAACATCGCCGTATTTGTCGCCGAAGAATGCGATCGCTCCAAGCGACTCCGCTTCATCTTTCGTCGTCTCAAACGCCCGAACAGGCGAGTTCTCGAGGGTCTCAATGTTTGCAAGACGCTCGATTTCGGCAATCTCGTCGTCAGTGACTGCCGCGTAATGCGAAAAGTCGAATCTCAAACGATCTGGCCCCACATGCGAACCAGCCTGTTTCACGTGATCGCCAAGCACGTGCCGTAGCGCCCAGTGCAACACGTGTGTGCCGGTGTGGTTCCGGCGGATTGCCGACCGGCGATCAACATCAATCGCTGCCGTCACCTGCGAACCGACCTCAAATGACCCTGAGGTCATCTTTGCAAGGTGGCGTCGCAAATTTGGGAGAGCGAAGGTGGTGTCGATCACGTCGGCAGTACCGGTAATCCCTGAAATTGTTCCGGTGTCGCCAATCTGACCGCCGGCCTCAGCGTAGAACGGCGTGCGATCAAGGAAAATTTCAACAGCATCTTCACCATCGGCATCAACCGATGGGATGACAGCAACTACACGTGCTTCACAGGAATCATCGGTGTACCCAACAAATTCTGTGACACCGAACTGCTCAAGTACTTCACGATACGAATCGACTCGGCTCTCGTCGGCAGCCCCATCGCGTCGGGCAGCCTTCGCTCGCTCACGCTGCGCTTCCATTTCAACCTTGAACCCGTCAAGGTCAACGTTGATTGATCGCTCGGCTGCAATTTCTTCGGTGAGCTCAAGAGGGAACCCGTAGGTGTCATGCAACAAGAATGCGGTTGAACCAGAGAGCTGCTCGCCACGGTCGAGTTCACCGTCGAGACTGCCAAGACCAGTTTTCAGTGTGTGACGGAAGCGCTCCTCTTCCTTCTC
>JALRDI010000154.1 GCA_023257035.1 Ilumatobacteraceae bacterium
CTACATCGATCAGACGATCCTCGACTCAGCCAACCTCTCGGTGTTCTTCTGATGGGTTGGCTCGACGACACCAAGATCCTCATCACGGGAGCGGGCTCTGGTCTCGGCCTCGCCCTTGTTGAGCGGTTTATTGCCGAGGGCGCCAATGTCGGGGTTCTTGAAATCAACGCGGAAAAGGCAGATGCGTTAGCCGAGGAGTTCGACGATCGTATTGCGGTGACCGTCGGTGATGCTTGTTCTTATGACGACAATGCCGCAGCAGTGGCGGCAACAGTCGATGCATTTGGCGGCCTTGACACCTTCATCGGCAACGCCGGGCTGTGGGATTACTCAACTCCGCTCGAGCGCCTGAAACCAGAACTGCTCTCTGATGCATTCGACGAAGTCTTTCGTCTCAATGTGCTGGCGTACATGCTTGGAGCGAAGGCAAGCCTTGAGGAGCTCCGGAAGTCGAAAGGCTCGATGATCTTCACGGCCTCAAATGCCGCCTTTTGGCCCTCAGGTGGTGGCCCGCTGTATGTAGCTAGCAAGCACGCTGTCGTCGGGTTAGTGAAACAACTTGCATACGAACTTGCCCCCGATGTTCGGGTGAACGGCGTTGCGCCTGGTGGAATGCCAACTGACCTGCGAGGTCCAAAAGCGCTCGGCCAGTCTGACCGTTCGTTTTCGTCGCTGCCGGTCGACGAATTGGTTGCCAACTTCTCACCGCTAGAGCGTGCGATTGCCGCCGAGGATTATGCGGGCCATTACGTGTTGCTCGCCTCAAAGACCGACGCGCTCACCGTGACCGGCTCAATTCACAACTGTGACGGTGGAATCGGGGTTCGTGGCGGGCGAGCCGAACGGGAACGTCGATGACCTCAGACTCGACGACGATCGGGGTGGGGCTTGGCCTTTCGCCAGATCTCGTGCGCCTCGAGCGTGCTGCGATGTTGTCGCTCGTCGAGCAGATCAATGCAAGCGAGATTGATCACGTAGTTGTAACCGACCATGTGTCGTTTCGAGGTGGAAGTGGCCAGGATGGCCTTGCTGCCCTTGCCTATCTCGCTGGTCTTGGCATTGAGAGAGATCTCCATACCGGCGTGTTGATCTTGCCGCTTCGGCATCCGACGATCGTTGCTCGCCAGTTGCTTGATATCGCAGATGTCCACTCTCATCGGATCGTGTGCGCAGTCGGTCTGGGCGGTGATGACCCCGACGAGTACTCGATGGTTGGGATGTCATCGACAGAGCGGGGGAGCCGCATGTCCGACTCGGTACCAGCCCTGGTGTCGTTGCTCGGACCACAACGCGCTATCACAGTCGACGGGCATTATCCGATCGATGGCCCCGGCCTGGCTCGAGGTGGTGGGGCGCCAGTCGACGTCATCATCGGTGGGCGCGCACCACAGTCGCATGAACGTGCAGCAATCGCGAATGGTTGGCTTGCAACGTTCTGTACTCCGGCACGTTTTGGTGAGGCGGCCGAGCGGGTTCGTGCGCTGTCGCCGACGGCGACCCTTGGGCATCAGTCATGGATCGGTCTTGGAGACAACGGTCAGGGCATCGCCGATGCACAGTTACGCAAGTTCTACGGCCTTGATCCTGAGCCATTCCGACGCTATGTGCCGACCGGTAGCTCTCAAGAGATCGCTAACCAGCTGATTCCGTATGTCGAGGCTGGTGCTCAATACTTGAACCTGTTCCCAGCGGGTGATGACCCGAAGTCCGCAGTCGAGGGCGTTGCTGAAATTGCGCGTCGCATTCATGAATGGAGTTCCCAACAATGACGAAGCCCGCACGTTCACTTCCACACTTTGCAGAGCCAGATATCGAACGAATTGAACGCGATGGCGATGTGTTGCTGCGTTCGCGGGTCGCAATTGGTGACTACGCCGTCTCTGTTTCAGAGTGGTTGCAGCGATGGGCGAAGGAGCGACCTGACACAACGTTTCTCGCAGAGCGCCCTGGGGGTGACCCGACCCAACCATGGCGGACGATTTCCTATTCCGATATGTGGCAGCGAGCACAGTCGCTCGGTCAGGCCCTTCTCGACCTTGGGCTTAGCCAGGAAAGGCCGCTTGCGTTGCTCTCGGGGGCGTCCATTGACCATGCGTCGTTGGTGATGGCAGGGCATCTCGTTGGTGTCCCAATTGTGCCGGTGTCAGAGGCCTATTCGTTACTCGCAACGACAACTGATCGTCTCGAGTACATCGTTGGGCACACCGATGCCGGAGCGGTCTTTGCATCGTCAGGGGAGATGTTCGGTCGTGCTCTCGATCTGTTTGCTGATCGAGCACTCGTCACAGGTGACGGCTCACGTGGAACGAGCTTTGCTGACATGTTGTCGACCACTCCAACCGATGCCGTCGATGCTGCGGCAGTAGCAGTTTCAGGCGACACGATCGCCAAGATTCTGTTCACCTCCGGATCAACAGGCCTTCCAAAGGGTGTCATCACCACCCACAAGATGCTGTGTGCGAATCAGGAATCAATTTTTGCGGGTTGGCCATATCTCGATCACGAACCTCCGGTGATTTGCGACTGGCTTCCATGGAGTCACACCTTCGGGGCAAACCACAACCTCACCATCGTTCTCCGAAATGGCGGGACGATGTACAT
>JALRDI010000165.1 GCA_023257035.1 Ilumatobacteraceae bacterium
TTCGTGAACTGAGCTCTGAGGAATTGGTCAGGCCCCAAGTCGGCGTGCGATGACCTTGAGGCACAGTGTCTCGTCGGCGCCCTCAAAGATTGAGAGCACCCGGGCATCGACAAAGAGGCGACTCACGTTGTATTCCTCGGCGTAACCCATGCCTCCGTGAATCTGCATTGCTTCGCGGGTGACCCACTCTGCTGCCTTGCAGACATAGGCCTTCACCATTGAGGCTTCGGTAGCGCCTTCGCCCTTCGCCATCAGTGTTGCCACGTGGTAGCTGAACTGGCGGGCAGCTTGGATGATCGCTGCCATGCGGCCCAACTTCACTTGTGTGAGTTGATAGTCGTAGACGTTGGAGTCGAACACACGACGGTTTTGGGCGTAATCGAGGGCTGCTTCATAGGCGGCTTGCATCACGCCAACAGCGCGAGCGGCTGTCTGAAGTCGACCGTTCTCGAAGCCTTCCATCTGGTAGTAGAAGCCACGACCGAGGCCGTTTTCTTCGCCGACGAGGTTTTCTGCTGGCACCCACCAATCCTCGAGTGCGATCTCGTAAGAGTGCATGCCTCGGTAGCCAATGGTGTCGATCGGGCGGCCTTCCATCTTTCCGATGCGGCTGGAGCCATCGATGTCGACCGGATCTTGGGTGAACGCAAACCCGTGGCCTTCGCCGCGTGGCTTCGGCACGATGAAGAGACTGAGGCCCTTGTGGGTCTTGCTGCGATCAGGGTCGGTTCGTGCGAGCAATGCGAGAGCGTCGGCGCGGGCGCCGAAGGTGCACCAGGTCTTCACTCCGTTGATGACGTACCCGGCTTCACCATCTGGACCGGGTGCGGGAGTAGCGGTGACCTTGATATTTGCAACGTCGCTGCCGTAGTCAGGTTCGGTCACGGCGACCGCAGGCATAACCTCGGCTGCAGCAAGTTTTGGCAACCATTCGTGCTTTTGTGCCTCGGTTCCACCCTTGACGAGTGCTCGAGTGAGGATCTCTGGGCGAGTGATGAGAGAGCCACCAATTCCGAGGCTTGCGCGGCTGAGTTCTTCGGTTGCGACCACCATTGCGACGTACTCGTCGTGCCCGCCTTCGCTGAAACCGCCGTATTCGGCCGGAACGCTGAGGCCAAACGCTCCGAGTTCAGCTAGGCCAGTGATGATCTCTTCAGGAACATCACCGTTGGTGCGGTGAACGTGTTCTGCGTGAGGGGCGATGATGTCTTGAGCGAACGCCCGGAAAGTGTCGCGCACCATGTCCATGTCATCGCTGAGGTGCAACGGTCCTGAAGTTTCGGCAAGTGAGGCGAGGAATTCAGGATCGCGGTATTGCGCGATGAATTGAGATGCTCCTTCGAGTGCGCCTGGAGCAACTCCCCAAAGTGACTCGCGACCAAGGATCTTTCCGGCGAGGTCATGAAGTACATCGGCAGTGAATGCACATGCAATACGGGCTTCGGTGTCGCCCTTTGCACCGTAGTCGAGGAGCGACCGTGCTGTCGCCACAGCGGATGCGGCGTGAGCGAGGTCATACGCGAAGGCTTGTTGCACATCTGGCCCGCCGAGTTCGGCGAGCGACTTGATGGCAGCGTCAACAATTGCGTCACCGAGATCGATGACCGCGGCGGTGGTAATCATGTCGGGGGAGGTAGTCACGCCTTACAGAGTACCGGGCGGGTGTCTGTGCCTTCATCTCGAGCGCGCAATGGGCTCTAACCTCGGACTGTGACCTCTGCAACAGGTATTTCC
>JALRDI010000195.1 GCA_023257035.1 Ilumatobacteraceae bacterium
CGGCGTTCGATGTGACCCCTCACAGCCCTACGTCGAGGGTTTTAATCCGCCCTTCCGTGGTGACCCACCAAAAGATCACCGCGCAATTCCGATCTCACGCCCAAACTTTCTCGAACTTTGCGATGAACTCGTCGCTCTCGATGAGCAAGTCTTTGAAGACCTCTTCCGTCGGCTCGGGCTCTCCGTCGACTGGTCACTCCTCTACGCCACGATCGACGAACGCTCGCGGCGGGTGAGCCAACGAGCATTCCTTCGCAACCTTGCACGCGGCGAGGCCTACAGTGCGGAGGCCCCGACGCTCTGGGATGTTGACTTCCAGACCGCAGTCGCCCAGGCAGAGATGGAAGACCGTGATCGACCCGGCGCGTACCACAAGCTCGCGTTCCATCAAACCGACGGCTCGGGCGACATCCTCATCGACACCACCCGTCCCGAACTGCTCGCCGCATGTGTCGCCCTTGTCGCTCACCCCGACGATGAGCGTTACCAACCAGTCTTCGGCACGACAGTGACGACACCGCTCTACGGCGTAGAAGTACCCGTCGTCGCGCACCCGCTCGCCCAGCCCGATAAGGGAACGGGCATTGCGATGATTTGTACATTTGGTGATCTCACCGACGTCATCTGGTGGCGTGAACTGCAACTGCCCACCCGAGCGATCATTGGCCGCAATGGCCGCATCATTGCCGACCCACCAACGGGCGTGAACGCTGATGCCTACGCAGAAATCGCCGGGCTCAACGTGAAACAAGCCCAACGTAAAGTTGTTGAAATTCTCACCGAGTCGGGAGAACTCATCGGTGAGCCACGACCCCTCGAGCATCCAGTCAAGTTTTACGAGCGCGGCGAACGCCCACTCGAAATTGTCACCAGCCGACAGTGGTACATCTCGAATGGTGGACGCGATACTGACCTCCGGTCTGCACTTGTCAACCGAGGACATGAACTCACCTGGCACCCCGACCACATGCGTCACCGATACGAAAACTGGGTTGAAGGCCTCAATGGCGACTGGCTCATCAGCCGCCAGCGATTCTTCGGTGTGCCGTTCCCCATCTGGTACCCGCTTGATGCCGACGGAGAGCCCGACCACGACAACCCGATCCTCCCGAGCGAGTCAGACCTGCCGATCGACCCATCAACTGACGTTCCCGCGGGATACTCCGCCGATCAACGTGACGTTCCTGGCGGGTTTACGGGCGACCCCGATGTGCTCGATACTTGGGCCACAAGTTCGCTGAGCCCGCACATTGCGTCGAAATGGGAAGAAGAAGATGCCCTCTTCGAGCAGGTCTTCCCCATGGATATGCGCCCGCAGGGCCATGACATCATTCGAACCTGGCTGTTCTCATCAATGGTTCGGTCACATCATGAGCACCAAGAGATCCCATGGCGCCATGCAGCTCTCTCGGGCTGGATTCTTGATCCCGATCGTAAGAAGATGTCAAAGTCAAAAGGCAATGTCGTCACACCGATGGCGCTGTTCGAGTCGTACGGCACAGACGCTGTTCGCTACTGGGCAGCATCCGCCCGGCCAGGAGTCGACACTGCGTTCAGCGAAGACCAGATGAAGGTTGGTCGCAAACTCGCGAACAAGTTGTTGAACATCACCCGTTTTGTTCATGGTTTTGGATCGGCACCAACAAATGTCGACCAGTTGCATGCTGTCGACTCATCAATGCTTGCCCGTCTCGACTCCGTCATCACCGAAGCAACCGCAGCATTTGAAGAATTCGACTACGCCCGAGCGCTCGAACGCACCGAGTCATTCTTCTGGTGGTTCTGCGACGACTATGTCGAACTCGTGAAATCTCGCGCATACGACACAGAGCACGACTTCCAAGCATCCGCTCTCTCGGCATTGCACACCGCAGCGAGCACCTTGCAGCGTCTCTTCGCCCCGCTCATTCCGTTTGCAACAGAAGAGGCCTGGCGATGGGACAACGACACCAGCATTCACGTTGCCGCATGGCCAACAACAACCAATGCCGGTGGCGACGCTGCCCTACTCGACCCAATTCTCGAAGCACTCACCCTTGTTCGTCGTTCAAAGACCGAAGCCAAGGTGAGCCAGCGTGCCGTTGTCGAATCAATGACCATCGGTATTCCCGCTCAGAAGCGTGCAGCATTCGATGCTGGAACTGATGACCTGCGTCGGGCAGGATCAATCGAAGCGGTCACCATTAACGACAACAATGGTGACTCACTGACGTGTGATGTGACCCTTGCGCCAACTGAATGACCACTAGATGACCCAATCGACCTCGACGCCCCGCACTTGGCCTCAACGCCTGACCATCATTGCGGCGGCACTGGTCTCAGTGATCTGTCTGATCGCTGCAATCGGTCTTATCGGAGGTCGCCTCGTCTTAGGTCAGCGTCAACTCGTTGTTATTGAGCCTCGCGAGACATCGTCAGCCTCGGCATCGGCTGGACCAAGCAATCGCTCGAGCGAGGTGAGCGAAGAAGGAATCACCGTCGACGAGGTCATCGAAGTAACCGTTGGCGACATTGAACCGGTTGCACGCAACTTTCTTCTCGTTGGGACCGACAACAACGCGTGCATTGACGCCGACTCAAAATATGCCCCCTACTTGCTCGGACGAGCCGACTTCGGGGAACGTGCCGACGTCATCCAAATGTGGCGGGTGAATACCGAAACTGGTGCAATCGCTGCACTGTCATTTCCTCGAGATCTCTATGTTCGGCTCGACGGCGGCCGAAGGGGCCGCATCAACACTGCGTTTGATGCCAATGACCCGAACAGGTTGATTTCGACAATTCGATCGAACTTCGGAATCGATACCGACCACTACGTGCAGATCGATTTCTGCGCATTCAAGAACCTCGTTGATTCGGTTGATGGAGTCGGAATCCCGTTTGAGTCACCTATCCGCGACCGCGGTACTGGTCTTGCGATCACGACGGCGGGATGCAGCACACTCGACGGTGATGACGCTCTTGCCTACGTGCGCTCCCGAAAACTCGAATTCGAACGCCCTGCCGGCAGCGACAACTGGGTTATTGACCCGTCAAGCGATTGGGGTCGCATTGCTCGCCAACAAGACTTCATCAAGCGAACCCTTGCAAAAGTTGTGAACTCAGGCCTCACCTCGCCATCGGTCGCAAGCGCCCTCATCGAAACCAACGCCGACCAAGTGGTTACCGACAGCGAACTTTCAGTCTCGACAATGCTCGGCTTCGCCAACATTCTTCGAGCAGTAGACACTGCAAATGCACGTTCGTATCAAATCGATGCTGCAGGTCGAATCGTCAGCGGACAGTCAGTGCTCATTCCGACATTGCAAAACACTGCAATGCGATCAATTCTTGACATCTTTCAAGGCGACTCCCTCATCGAGGGAACACCAATCACACTGAGCGACGTCACTACGACCGTGGCGTCAGCCAATGACGACGAGCAAGAAAGTGGTGGCGCCGCCGGCGAGTCAACTCCACTGATTGCAGGGTTAGTACGACAAGACACTCCTGACGACAACACGTTGGGATGGGTGCCAGACCCTTCGGTCATCTGCGACTGAGCACCTCATCAAGAGCCCGAGCGACATCTCGTGGGCCGTCAACGGTGACCAACGCAGCCCCAGCCGAGTTGGCGAACGCCCGGGCGTCATCGGCACCAACAGTTGGAGCAACAATGACGAGTTCCTCAAGTGACGAGGCCAACGCTGTCGCGTCATCAATTGACCGATCGCGGCAGTCGGAAAGCAACACCGTGAGCTGACGCCCACAGCGGGAATGTCCATGTTCAGTGATTGCAGCCGACAGACCCTTCGCAACACAGGTCGTTCCGTGACCCTTCAGCGAAAGGATTGCGTCCACCACGCCATCAACTGACTGGTGTGCAGAAGTCGACATCGACCGCACCACTTCGGCGTCTCCAGCGAAGGCAACAATCGCGTGCGACGAAGGCGCCCGAAGAGCAACTGCGGCCGATGCAAGCGAGGCCGATGCCAATGCCTCACCTTTCATCGAGCCCGACCGATCGATCACTAAACACACCGCTGTATCAGGACGTTCCCAATCGATCACCCGCAACTGGTCGGCGTCGACAAGCGAACCGCCAGATTCTGCAATCGACTCAACCGCTACATCGATATCAAGATCGCCTGTGTCGCGCAGTGGTAACGACCGAAGGCGACCAACCTTTCCCCGAACCGCCCGGCCACGCCGAGCGATGTCGATGACGATTCGTTCAGCGAGTCGTCGAGCTTTTGCCCGAAGTTCAGCATCGACTGCATCACCCAACGTGATCAACAACGACATCGCATCGTCAGGGTTGTCGGCGAGCAGACGGTCCATCGCCTGCTCATCAAGTTCACCGATCTCAGGAGACAACTCATTGAAATGCTCAATTGCCGCCAACTGCTGACGGGAAACCATCGTGCGCGGGGCCGCCCCCCCGCTCGTTCCAGACGGCGGTGGGGTTAGACCGCCCGACTCATTCGAGTCGGGCTCTCCGCTTTTCCCTCAGAATGTTCAGACTCCGTCGTGTCAGCACCACTGAATATTGTGCGCCAGAGTTCGGTCACGATCTCCTCAGCGCTGCGAGAAATACCTTCTCGAACTCGCACTCGACCTGACAGCGCAACCAGTGCAGCGTCAAGGGTGACTGCATCGTCATCGTCGGGAAGCGCTCGAATCTCGGCAAGTTCTCGGCTGACGACGCAAAGGTCAATTGCCCCCCTCACTGAAGAACCGGTGCGAAGGTCTTGATGCGTGCGCGTTGCGCGAACAAGCTCTACAGCCGCAGATTGAATTGCCGAGGCCACACCAGGTTGCTGGTCGGCAACGATTGCACGCTCATCTTCAGCTGACTGATAATCCATCGCCACTCTGCAGACACGGTCGTACACCGCTCCCGCAATACGAGCGGTTCCGACCGCATCAAACGGGTTCATTGCGGCAACCAGTCTAAACCCAGGTTCAGCAGCGACACGTCCGAGCCGCGAAACATGCACTTCGCGCTCGCTCATGACCGTCACCAAGGCATTCAAGGTTTCTTCTGGAACGCGATTGATTTCCTCGACATAGAGCAGCGAGCCATTCCGAAGCGCCCGAACAAGAGGCCCGTCAATGAAAATGTCGGGCGAATATCCCTCGGCTAACACCAGGGCCGGGTCGAAGTGGCCGATCAAACGTGAAGGAGTGAGCTCTGCCGTCCCCTCAACAAACTCGAAACCGAGCCCGAGCGCAGTTGAGACTGAGCGCAACAAGGTTGACTTTCCAGTTCCTGGAGGGCCCTCCAGCAGAACATGGCGATCAGCTGCAAGTGCAGCAACCACCAGTTCAGACTCACGGCGACGGCCAACCACCTCAGAATCGAGTTGGTCGACCACCGACCGAGAATTCACCATGTCACACGTACAACTTCAGTCGAAGATGATGACGCCACGGATGTTCTCACCGTTGCGCATTGCTTCGTAACCCTCGTTGATTTGGTCAAGGGTGTAGGTCTGGGTGACCAGCTCATCCAACTTCAGTTGGCCCTGTGTGTAGAGCTCCATGAGTTTTGGAATGTCAGTTCTGATATTTGCTGATCCGAAGAGTGAACCAACGATCTCTTTCTCAAAGAGCGTGAGGAATGCACCTGGAATCGAAATCGATTGCTCATGGGTCGGGTGAATGTTGGTGACAACTGTGCGCGACTTCTTGGCACTCAACCAGAACGCCTCACCGAGCACACTCCCATCGCCGACACCCATCGTCATGATGACCTTGTCGAAACCACGACCCCAGGTTGACTCACCAAGGTTCTCGAGTGCTTCTGCGACCGATGCATAGGTATGGGTCGCGCCAAACTCCATCGCCATTTCACGCTTGAACTCGACCGGGTCGATTGCAGTGATCGAACGGGCGCCTGCGAGCTTCGCTCCCTGAATGGCATTTGATCCGATGCCACCGCATCCAACAACGGCGACAAAATCACCAGGCTTGATGTCTGCTGCGTACACCGCTGAGCCCCAGCCGGTGACAACACCACATCCGAGGAGGCATGCCTTGTCAAGCGGCCAGTCTTTCTCGATCTTCACGCAACTCGCCTCGTTGACCACGGTGTGCTCTGCGAATGTTCCGAGCAAACACATCAAGGTGAGGTCTTTCCCGTCGAGGGTGTGGTGGCGGGCGGTTCCGTCAGAAATTTGCATTCCTTTTGCGAACTCGGTTCCACCGACATCACAGAGGTTTGAATGTCCTTGAGAGCACGGGCCACAACGTCCACATGCTGGGATGAACCCAAACACCACGTGATCACCTGGTTCGAGCCACGTGACACCCTCGCCGACTTCAACAACCACACCAGCACCTTCGTGGCCACCAATGATGGGCATTCCCGCGGTGGCGCCCGCAAGATCTCCGGTGACAAGGTGCTCGTCAGAGTGACACATGCCCGAAGCTGCCAGCTTCACTAACACCTCGCCGGCCTTCGGTGGATCGAGTTCAATTTCTTCGACGCTCCACGGTGCGTGAAGTTCGTGCAAGACCGCTGCTCGTGTCCTCATGATGGTTACCCCCTAAATGTTGCACCCAGGTGAGGTGCGCCCTGTGTGAACAGTAGTGGGGAATTACGCCGAGAGCCATAGCCGGCTCGCCACGATGTACCATCTCCCTATGGATACAACTCAGCCTCAGATCACCGACGAACGTTCAGAAGACGTTTCAGACGTCGAAGCTGTAGCGGAAGAGCTCGAACTCGTCGAGGAAATTTCCATCGACGGCATGTGCGGCGTCTACTGAAGCCCACTCAGACGTGCTCGATACGCCGCTCAAATTGCACCCTTCGGTAGCGCTACGCCCCGAACCGTTTGGCGCACTTGCGTACCACTACGACAACCGACGGCTGATCTTCTTGAAACATCCTTCAATCGTCGATGTTGTGAAAGACCTTGGTGATCATCCCGACCTCCAGTCGACGCTGTCTGCGCACGGCATCGCAGAACATCAGTGGGATGCATATGACAAGGCCATTTGCTCGCTCATCGAATCTGATGTGGTGGTACAGCGGTGACCGCTCTCACCGATCGCATGAAAGACGGGCTTGATGCACCGATCTGCATCACCTGGGAATTGACCTACTCGTGCAACCTGTCGTGTGTGCACTGCCTCTCATCGTCGGGACGCCGCGATCCAAAAGAACTCACGACCGAAGAGGCGTTCCACGTCATCGATGAACTTCGTGAAATGCAGGTGTTCTACGTCAACATCGGTGGTGGGGAACCAATGATTCGACGAGACTTCTTCGACATCGTCGAATATGCAACGACGAGTGGCGTCGGCGTGAAGTTCTCCACGAATGGCACCTATATCGACGCGGCAACTGCACAGCGTCTCGCTTCGATGGACTATCTCGATATTCAGATCAGCCTCGACGGCGCAGATGCTGCGACCAACGATGCCATCCGCGGCGAGGGTTCATACGACACTGCAATGGCAGCAATGCGTCACCTCAAAGATGCAGGTTTTGGTGAGTTCAAGATCTCTGTTGTCGTGACTCGCCACAACATTTCACAACTTGATGAGTTCAAGGCAATTGCCGATGAATTTGGCGCTCAACTGCGAATCACCCGTCTAAGGCCCTCTGGGCGAGCCGTCGACACGTGGCATGAACTTCATCCAACTCTCGACCAGCAACGCGATCTTCATCAGTGGTTGCTCAGCCATGGTGAGAACGTGCTCACAGGTGATTCGTTCTTCCATCTCAACGCCCTTGGTGACAGCCTCCCGGGGCTCAACCTCTGCGGTGCTGGACGGGTCGTTTGTTTGATTGATCCGATCGGAGATGTCTACGCCTGCCCGTTTGTTATCCATGACGAATTTCTCGCAGGCAATGTTCGTGACAGCGGAGGGTTTGCTGGTGTGTGGCGGACGAGCGACTGCTTCAGCGAACTTCGCGGGCCTCAATCGGCTGGAGCGTGTGCATCCTGTGGTTCATGGGACGCCTGCCAGGGTGGTTGTATGGCCGCCAAGTTCTTTACTGGTCTGCCACTCGACGGCCCCGACCCAGAATGCGTCGGCGGCGACGGTGAGCATGCGCTCGCATCAGCGGGAACAATTCCACGGCCAAGTGGTGATCATTCGAAACCAGTTGCTGTCACACTTGGCCGCCGCACCAACGCATGATCTGGGCTCTCGTCATTATCGGCGCCTACGCGGCTGGAACGTTTCCGAGCGCAATTCTCGTTGCCCGAGCGGCCGGGGTCGACATCACCTCGGTCGGCTCAGGCAACCCAGGAGCAGCAAACATCACTCGCAATCTGGGCTGGAAACGGGGAGCCTTGGTATTCGCCCTTGACGGCGCTAAGGGCGCGTTGGGTGCTGCCGTTGGACTCGTCGTCGATGGCCGTCCACTCGCATACCT
>JALRDI010000203.1 GCA_023257035.1 Ilumatobacteraceae bacterium
AGTAGATCGGGATGTCGTTTCTCAACGGGTGAACGGTCGATTTGAGGGGCTTGCCAAATCCGCTTGCGTATTCGCCGTCGTAGGGCAGGCGATACTGATTCCCGCTATGCGTGACCGGCCGATCTCTTTGAAGGATTGATCGAATAATGGAGATGTACTCGCGCGTGCGCTCAAGTGGTCGTCTGTATGGCTCGCCGTACCACCCTTCGACGACCTGGGGGCCTGAAACGCCGAGACCAAGAATAAATCGGCCATTCGAAAGGTGGTCGAGCGTCATTGCCGCCATAGCGGTTGCGGATGGGGTTCTGGCCGACATCTGGATGATGCCCGTTCCGAGCTTGATCGATGAAGTTGACGCACCCCACCATGCAAGGGGAGTGAGTGCATCAGAGCCATACGCCTCAGCGGACCACACCGATTCGAATCCCAAACGCTCAGCTTCGATGATGCTGTCGAGCGCCCCTTTTGGAGGACCTGCCGACCAATATCCAACCCCGTATGCAAGTTTGAGTGCCATCTTCTCACTGTAGGACAGAACCTCCGCAAGTGCGGTTCTGTGATTCGAGGTGTGTGGCTACGGCATCGATTGCGCCACGGTTTGATTCACGATCTTCCCGCCTTCGATATTGAGTCCCTCGGCCATATGTTGATCAAAGTCGACCACCGAACGTCCATGCATCGCCAATTTCGCGATTCGAGGAAGCGTTGCGTTGGTGAGTGCCAAAGTTGATGTTTGAGGAACTGCGCCTGGCATATTTCCAACGGCGTAATGGATAACGCCGTGCACATTTCTCGTCGGATTTGCATGACTCGTCTCTTCAGACGTCTCAATGCATCCACCTTGATCAATCGCGACATCAACGACGACCGATCCCGGCCGCATCGTCGCAATCATCTGCTCGGTCACCACTACTGGAGCCTTATCACCGGCCACCAGTACAGCTCCGATCACGAGATCTGCAGAAGCTACCGATCGCGCGATGGTCGAACGGTTTGAGGCTAAGTGAATGAGTCGCCCGAAGGAGTGTTCATCGATCCAACGCAAACGGTCGAGCGAGGCGTCGATCACAGTTACGTGAGCACCTAGGCCAAGAGCCATTGTTGCCGCTGCCCAACCGACATTTCCTCCGCCAATTACCACGACAGATGCTGGAGCCACACCCGGGGCACCACCGAGAAGAACGCCAGCTCCTCCAAGATGGGCCGAGAGGTGGTGGGCACCCATCTGGGTTGCGAGCTTCCCAGCAATTTCAGACATCGGTGCGAGGAGTGGTAGCCCACCGTTGGCGTCTGTGACCGTCTCATATGCAAACGCTGTGGTGCCAGCTTTTACCAGCGCGTCCGCAACCTTCGGGTACGCCGCGAGATGAAGATAGGTGAAGAGGGTGAGGTCGGGGCGAAGAAATGAAAATTCAGACTCCTGCGGTTCCTTCACCTTGACAACCAGGTCGGCCGCCCAAGCCTCGTTGGGTGTATTCACAATCGTTGCACCGACCCCAACATATTGGTCATCCGAAAACCCTGAACCAACACCGGCATCGTGCTCAACCAAAACATTGCATCCAATCGCGATGAGTTCGGAGGCGCCGTCTGGGGTAAGAGCGACACGACGCTCGTCACCCTTAATTTCTTTTGGTACTCCAATGTTTCTGATGGCGGGTGACGTCATGTTGGTCATAGGCGAAGTCTGCATGAATGCGCGACCGATTTCCGGGCGTTTTTGCCTATCGCAGCGATTAATCTCACTCGTTATGAGTGAAGTTGATCAATTTGACGCTCGAATCCTTGGCGTATTGGAAAAGAAGGGACGAATCTCGTGGGCTGAGCTGTCAGGCGAGGTTCACCTCTCACCGACAGCGGTCGCTGATCGTGTTCGACGAATGGAACGAGAAGGCACAATCCGTGGATACCGGGCCGAAATAGATCCGGCTGCCTATGGAAGAACGACGAGAGCCGTCATCGAAGTCGGCCTGATTGCGGGTGCACATGCCGAGGAATTCGAAATGCGTCTTCGGACTCGTGATGAAATTGCGTTCGCTGCGTACGTCACTGGCTCTTCTGACTATTCGCTGCAATGTGAGTGCAAAGGTTCCGACGGACTCGACGCGCTCGTTCGTTGGCTTCGTGCTGACCCCGCCGTGGCCCGCACTGAAACTCGATTCATTCTCAGGGTGGTACGCGACGGTGTGAATCGGTGATAAACCACGGGTATGTCTGCAGATCATTCTCTTGTAAAAAACTTCATCAATGGTGAGTGGTGTGATGCTGTTGATGGAGGACGAAGCAACCTCATTGACCCGAGTACAGGTCAGGTGTATGCCGAAGCAGTCGTATCAACTTCGGCCGATATCGATCGAGCAATGGAGGCCGCAAGTGCGGCATTCTCAAGCTGGAAACGCACAACCCCATCTGAACGTTCACTGGCATTGCTGAAATTCGCCGATGCGGTTGAAGCGGCAGGTGATGAGCTGATGGCTGCTGAATCAAAGAACTGTGGCAAGCCTTACGACTTACATCGCGGTGAAGAGGTGGGGCCAATGGTCGACCAACTGCGGTTCTTTGCCGGTGCGGCACGTCACCTCGAAGGCAAGGCGGCCGGAGAGTACATGGAGGATATGACTTCGATCATCCGTCGTGAACCAGTTGGTGTCTGCGCTCAGGTTGCGCCCTGGAACTACCCGATGATGATGGCGATGTGGAAACTCGCTCCAGCAATTGCTGCCGGCAACACGATTGTGTTGAAACCAAGTGACACGACGCCGGTGACGACAACCATGCTCGCGGAACTTGCCGCTGAGTATCTTCCTCCCGGCGTGTTCAATGTTGTTTGTGGTGATCGTGATACGGGTCGAATGATGGTGAACCACTCCACCCCTGCGATGGTGTCGGTAACCGGGTCGGTACGCGCAGGAACCGAGGTGGCGCAAGCTGCATCGGCGGATCTGAAGCGAGTTCATCTAGAACTTGGTGGCAAAGCTCCCGTCATTGTCTTTGACGACGCCGACATCGCTGCAGCGGCTGAAGCGATCGCAGTTGCCGGATATTTCAACTCAGGACAGGACTGCACAGCCGCCACGCGCGTATTGGTGCACTCATCTATCCGTCAAGACTTTGTTGACGCCTTATCGCAGCAAGCTCGCGACGCGAAAGTGGGTAGCCCATATGAAGAAGACGTGTTGTGCGGGCCTGTGAACAACAGCAACCAGTTGGCTCATGTCCTGGGCTTCCTCGATCGAGTGCCAACTCACGCGTCAATTACTGCAGGTGGTGGGCAGGTCGGCTCGGAGGGATTCTTTGTGGCTCCGACAGTTGTTTCAGGACTTCGTCAAGATGATGAAATGAGCCAGCGTGAAATCTTTGGACCGGTGATCACTGTTCAAGAATTCACTGACGAGAGCGAGGCTCTCGGCTATGCCAATGGTGTTGAGTATGGGCTCGCATCGAGCGTGTGGACATCGGATGTTGCTCGAGCAATGCGGTGTTCTCGGGATCTTGATTTTGGTTGTGTCTGGGTGAACACACACATTCCAATTGTGGCTGAGATGCCGCATGGGGGGTACAAGAAGTCTGGATATGGAAAAGACCTGTCGGCATATGCGTTGGAGGACTACACGCGCATTAAGCATGTGATGATTAACATCGCTGAGTAACGGCTCTATTTTTAGATGAGTAAGCAGCGAGACCCGTACGAGGTATTGGGACTGCCGCGGAGTGCATCTTCGGCAGAAATCCGAGAGGCGTATCGCCGGCTCGCAAGAGAATCTCACCCAGATCTCAGTCGGGATCGTTATTCGGACAAGATGGCCGAGATTAATGATGCCTATCGGCAATTATCGGTCGGTGCGAAGGCAAGCGATGGTCTCCGTTCAGCTACACGCAACGTCAATGTCGCGAACACTGAGAATTTTTCGGCTACGAGACCAAGTCGGCCAGTTGCCTTTCCTTGGCGGGGAATCGTCGCAGCATCTGTCGTCGGCGGTGGCGCGATCGTTGCGCTCTCGTTCTTCGCTGGTCCGGATGCCGATAGTCCACCCGATGGCATTATCCAATCGGGCTCCTGTGTCCAGATCAATGAGAGTCTGCTCGCCATCGAAGTTTCCTGCGAAGAACCCGACCATTCAGTCGTAAGCCAACTGGTGCCACTAGACGCTCGCTGTGCCGATGGCTCGAATGGTTATTTGGATCGTCTGGGTATGGGGCGTGTATGTCTCGACTAACACGCCTGGGCAGTGCCGTTCTTGTCGTGGCTGTTGTCGTGGTATCCGCGCTAGTTGGCTCCGGGAATCGTGAGGTAACAATTCGTAATCTCGCCGTCGGCGATTGTTTCATGCTCGCCGGTGATGAAATTGAGAATGGCGCCCTCTCATTTGAGCTCATCGACTGTGATGATGCGCTTGATTCGGCCGCAAGTGGGTTAGGTACAGCAGCGTTCGTCTTAGAGGTTGGCCAACTTGCAGAGTCCGGCGCGGCGTATCCGATGGAGAAAGAATTGCTCGCACTGGTCGATGAACGTTGTGACCCATTTTTAGACGTTGCTCCGTCAGTGCTTCCGCTCCTACCAGATTCGGAGGCGTGGGAAGTCGCAGCTGGGCCTTACGCATGCCTGTCCGTGTCTCTTGGTTGACGTCGGATCTCGTGCAGAGCCGCTGGTAGCCTCGCCAGAGCTGAGGGCGATTAGCTCAGTTGGAAGAGCGCCACGTTCACACCGTGGAGGTCATGGGATCGAGGCCCGTATCGCCCACCCGCACAGGTTGTGTTCTCGTAAGCCGTTGATCTGTCGTACGCTTGACTTGTGCCATCGTGCGATCGCCCAGGTTGTTCCGAACCCGTATTTCTTCACTACGGATTTGATCCCACGATGGCGGTTGTCTGGCTTGAGGTTCCCATTGGTGATGCTGCGTCCGGGCTCTGCCAAACGCACGCCGAGAGGCTGTCTCCTCCGAAGGGTTGGACTATCGATGACCGGAGAGATCCGACGTTGCGGCTCTTTCGGCCCGGCCCAAAGGACTCACGGAGAGTGTCCAAGACTCGTAAACCGAAACGAAAGGGCGCTACTGAAGAGCAGGATTCTTTATTTGGCGCCCAGACGTCGTTAACTGAGAGCGATGAGGCTTCGGTGGTGATACCCGATGATCGTCCTGCCAGTGATGAGCAAGCAACTGTCGATGATCATGTGGGACTCTCGCCGTTATTGTCCCGAGCTTTTCGTGGAACTCCCTTCGCTGGCGACTAGAACACTGCCATGGCTCTTACTGTCTCTCGCACGGCTGAAATTTCTGGTCCGCCCACTTCGGTTCATGCCGTCTTGCGTGACCTCGCTACCTACGAAACATGGATGCCGATCGTTTCGTCAGTTGATGTAGACATCGCTGATCATTGGTATGTGGAACTCCGCGTTGCGATTGGGCCATTTGCGCGATCAAAACGACTCCGAATGAAGCGGACCACCGATGCTGCCGACCAACTGGTCTTCAGTCGTAGTGAGTCAGACGGACGCTCTCATGCCACGTGGGAGTTACGGATCGAACTTGATGCATCAGACAACAGCACCACAGTGCACGCTTCGCTCCACTACGAAGGAAAAATGTGGACGCCTGGACCTGTTGAAGACGCCCTTGAGAGTGGTCTCGACAAGGGAATCGTGCAACTCCAAGAATTCGTCTCACAATCTCTATAGACGATCGCTTCGTTGGGTGCTAACGACCGTTGGAGGCGACGGCTTGCAGGCGTCCTGACTCTACTGAGGTCACCTCAACTGCGATTCCGAATGTTTCTGAGACGACCTTGCTGTTGAGGCCAAGTGCGAGGGGCCCACTAAAGATCGGCCTGCCGTCTCGTAGGCACACTAGGTGCGTCATACCCGGGGGTACTTCCTCAAGATGATGCGTGACAAGAACGATTGCCCCGATGTGTTCATCGCGGTTCAGTGTCATCAACGCCGAGATGAGATCTTCCCTTGCGACAAGATCTAAACCAGCAAACGGCTCGTCGAGAACGATCAGCTTTGGGTTGTTCATCAACGTGCGAGCGAGCAGCACTCGCTGCCGCTCACCTGATGAGAGCGTTCCGAAGGGTTGCTCTGCAAGGTCGCCGATCTCGAGGCGCTCTAATTGCCCCCGAGCCTGCGCGAAGTCGGCTTCCGTATACGTATTCCACCAGGGTTCGAGCGCGGCGTGTATCGCAGTTACGACAACGTCAATTGCTCGCAAATCTGGTCGGAGTTGATCGGTGAGGCCTTGAGCGGCAAACCCAATCTGTTTGCGCATCGCCCTGACATCCATTCGGCCTAAGCGCTCACCGAGAATGTCGATCTCTCCAAAAGACGGATGCTCTCTCAACGCCATCATTCGAAGGAGTGTGGATTTGCCAGAACCATTGCCGCCCAGAACTAACCACCGCTCACCATGTGAGACCGAGAGGTTGATATCAGAGAGGATCATCCTGTCGCCTCGTGAGAAGCCGACCGACTGAAAATGAGCGATCTCGGCGGTCATAGCTCGCGGCGCTCGGTTGAGATCGAGACTGGTGTGATCGCAGCCAATTGACCACACGCGGCATCTATGTCGTTTCCACGATTACGACGCACTGTGGCCTCAACACCTCGTTCAACGAGTACGCGTTGGAACTTCTCAATCTGAGTACGAGTTGATCCCTGGTACTCGTAACCGGCGGTTCGATTGAGCGGTATGAGGTTGACGTGCGCGATCGGTCGAAGACGGCGGCAGAGCTCTGCTAGGCGGTGTGCCTCATCTAACGAATCGTTCACGCCGTCGATCATTGCCCATTCAAAGCTCATCCGCCGTTTGCGTTGCGAGACGTACTGGTCGCATGCATCCAGCAATTCATTAATCGGGTAACGACGATTCATTGGAATGAGTCTGTTGCGCAACTCGTCATGGGCTGCGTGGAGGCTCACTGCCAGCGTGACAGGCAAGGGGCGATCAGCGAGACGTCGAATGCCTGGCACGAGCCCAACCGTCGAGACGGTCAGGTGACGCGCCGAGAGGTTGAATTCTTGGTGCACGGCGCTCATTGCGGGCCAGAGAGCGTCTTCGTTTGCTAACGGTTCGCCCATGCCCATGAC
>JALRDI010000225.1 GCA_023257035.1 Ilumatobacteraceae bacterium
GATGTACGAACGATGACGGTGTCGGTACTCGCGTTGTCGGTGATGGTGCGCCTGACGAAGTCAATGGGTCGATCAACTGCTGCGTGCAGTTGGTAGTAGAGATTTCGGTACTGCTGAAGGTTCCTCTGATACACGGGAGCAACAGCACCGTACGGCCCGTAACACGATGGGTATGCAGCGCGGTAGGCGATATGGGCAGCGGGTTTATTGCGGAGGTCCTCAAAATCTGACGGCGACATCGGTACCTCAGGAACATCGATCCCATCAAGAATGTCGGGCATCCCGCGCCGCATCCACAAGGGGAACAACACGATGTCATGAGGATTCACAAAACTGGCAACGAGTAGAAATGGTTTGAGGGCATCCGTATCGCCGAGGCGGCGCCGTTCGTAGCGGTCCTGCAGCCATGTGACTACTCGCTGAGCAATCAGCGGATCTCGTGCAACCCCGGAGTTGGCAAAGAGCCCGCCATGCGGCTCAGGCCCCACCCAGCCGGAGAAGCCGAACGGGTCAAGCGGATCGGCAGCGAGGTACGCATCGACATTGTCGTGCAGCACTTCACCGCTTGCAGTGTTTGTTGGAAGTGGCTGGCCGTCGTCTCCATGCAGATCGGCGTGCGTGATATGCCACTTTCCGTCGTAATGTGTGTCGTACCCGGCGGCCCTAAACCAATGGCCGAGCGTGGGCACCTCGCCTTCCCGCAGCCATCGCATACGAGAGTCGTCTGCCATCTTGCCGAGACCATCTGTCTGAG
The DNA here is from genome assembly GCA_023257035.1 of Ilumatobacteraceae bacterium. Classification (GTDB taxonomy): domain Bacteria; phylum Actinomycetota; class Acidimicrobiia; order Acidimicrobiales; family Ilumatobacteraceae; genus Casp-actino5. Next base: position 755 of record JALRDI010000225.1, read on the forward strand.
TAACTCCGTGCACATCGGGGTACTGACCCGTGAACAGCGTGGGTCGGCTCGGCACGCAGGCAAGTGATCCGGTGTAATGCCGATTGAACGAGACTGCATGGTCGCTAAACCAGTTCGCGCCGCTGAGTGTTGAGCGCCATTCTGTAAGTGCGTCAGATTCGTACGCCGGAGCGGCTCGCTCTTCATCGGTCATGATGATGATGACGTCGGGTTGAGTTGTCATGAAACACCTCCTTGTGGGCTTGTTGACGTGGCCGCTCGAAGCCCAGTCGTCATGAGCCCAGCAGCGATCTTCATTCGCTCAAGCGCTTTCGTTGCAGCGAAACGCTGTAGGGGATTCCACCTTGTTGGGATATCGGTGGTCAGGGTGACAAGAACTCCGCGAGACGTTGGCTCAAGCGTCCAGGTGTTCGTTGCGACTCCAACAATCGGAGGCATTCCTTCGATGGAGTAAGCAAGCCGCTCGAGTGGTTCCCAAATTGTCACTGTTTCAACAAGTGTTTGCTGAGCGATTTGAACTCGACGCATTGCACCGACACCCGAAGTTTGGTCGCTGAGCATCGATGAATGTTGAATGAGCGGCACCCACGTTGCGATCGCAGGAAAATCAGCGAGAACCGACCAGATGGCTTCCGGTGAGGCGTTGATCATGATCGAGGTTGATTGGGTAGCCATAGTGACTCTGAGCGCATGTTACGACCTCGCTCACAACACGAATGCGTTGAATGCGGTCGGCGTCTCGAACGCCTTGCGCCTGCGACTAGCGTCGGGACATGCGAGTAGATGCACAGATCGCCCGTGACTTTAATCGAATCAAGGTCCAACCCATTTCTGGCGCACTCGGTGCTGAGGTTGCAGGTGTCGACATGCGTGACCTTGACGATGAGATTGTTAGCGAATTGCATCAGGCCTGGATGGATCACAAGGTGCTCTTCTTTCGAGATCAAGAGTTGACTCCAGCGCAACATGTTGAATACGGAAAGGCGTTCGGTGAACTTGAGGTGCATCCGTTCACCAACAATCTCGAAGAGCAGCCCGAGGTCATCATTCTTGAGTCGACCCCAGAGAACTTCGTTGCAGCTGAATCGTGGCACTCAGATGTGACATTTCGTGAGTGTCCGCCAAAGGGTTCAGTACTTGTCGGGCGCGTCTTGCCACCATTTGGCGGAGACACGGCATGGGCAGACATGCAACTTGCGTACGAGCGCCTCCCAGACGATTTGAAGGAACAAATTGATGGGCTGTACGCAATCCACTCGTACGAGAAGGTGTTTGGCGCGAAGCGCACAGGGCATCGACATGCTGCTGATGATGTGGTGGAACACGCGAAAGAGCAGTACCCGCCACAACGCCACCCGATCGTTCGAACCCACCCTGAGACGGGAAGAAAGTCGCTCTTCATCAATCGAAATTTCGTGACCGGTATTGATGGGATGAGCCAGGAGGAGTCTCGGCCACTTCGACACCGTCTGTACGAGCAGGTCAATCGACTTGAAATTACCTGTCGTTTCCGCTGGCAACCTGGCAGTGTCGCCCAATGGGACAACCGCTGCACGCAGCATTATGCAATCCCTGACTACGGCGGGTTCCATCGCCGTATGGAGCGGGTGACCATGATTGGCGATCGTCCTCGCTAGACACAGCCCGGTGTTCTGTCGCCGTTTTATTCGGCTGTAGATAGAACATTGGTGTGGTTCAACCACTCGCACCTCTCGAGATTCCCGACCCCAATGCGGGTCGACGTCGGCTCATCATCGTCGCCGGCGTAGTTCTTGCTGTCGTTGTCGCACTCATTGTGGTGTCGACAAGGGGCGGAGATGAGGCTGCGGATACCTCGCTAGAAAGCTCAACGACAGTTGCTGTCACAACGTCGACAACGATTGTCGACGTTGCCACGGCAGAATCGGCCTGCACGATCAATGAATTCGAGATCGCAAAGGGTGATAGTGGCGATTCGGTGAGTTGCGCCCAGACAGCGCTTGTTGCTGCCGGATACAGCGAGGTCACCGTTAATGGGGTCTTTGATGACGCGACCGACGAGGCGACACGTGCATTCCAAACTGACTTTGAGTTGTACGTCGACGGGATCATCGGCAAGGTCACCGCAACTGAACTTGGAGTTTGGCCAGGTCTTGAGGCCTTCGTTG
>JALRDI010000266.1 GCA_023257035.1 Ilumatobacteraceae bacterium
CAGCATCAACCTCGATGACGTCAACTTCGCCGGTGATTTCGTCAGCGCCAAAGATTTCGTCGACGTCGTACTCCTCGGTAGGTTCAGATATCTCATCTCCTTCGAGAACATCGGCAACAATGACAGTGATGTTGTCTCGACCGCCGTTGTCGTTGGCTGCGTGCACGAGAGCGTCGGCAGCTTCCTGCGGGTCGGAGTGCGCACGAAGAATCTCAGCGATCTGATCGTCATCAACTTCGTCAACTAGCCCATCGGAACACAACAGGTAGCGGTCACCTTTGATGAGCGGTAGCTGCGCAGAGTCAACTCGTACATCGGGCTCGATACCGAGTGCGCGGGTGACGATGTTTCGTCGAGGGTGATAGCGAGCTTCATCTTTTGTGATCTGGCCCTGATCGACGAGGTCTTGTACGAATGAGTGATCTTTTGACACTTGTCGCAGGCGTCCTTGCCGCATGACGTAGGTGCGGCTGTCACCCACGTTGACAAGGCCGAGTGCAAACGGGGTGTCAGGGTCGATGGGATCAACGATGACCGAGAGAGCGGTGACGGTGGTGCCCATCCCTTGTTTGTCGGGGTCTTCAAGTGAGGCACGAAAGATTGCTGAGTTGGCGTCAACAACGGCTTTTACGAGATCAGGTAGGTGTGGGTGGGCAAGATTTGAGTCATCAGCACCGATCGGGGCAGGAGTGCATGCGTTGCGGATGGTTGAAACGGTGATTTCACTTGCGACTTCGCCGGCCTGGTGGCCACCCATTCCATCAGCAACCACAAGAAGCCAGTCGCTTGCGTGCCCACAGTCCTCATTTTGAGCGCGAATGTTCCCCGGGTGGGTTGTGATACCTGAAGTCACTCTCGGGGTGGGTGGTGCGTGACCGCTTCCTGTTTGACGATTCATTTGTGATCAATTCCAAGCGTACAGACTTGGGCCCAGCCGGTAGTGATCTCGAATTGGTACGCAACTTGTGGCATCTTTGGTTCCATGAGTTTTCGTATTTCCAACTTCTTTTCGAAACACGGAGCGAAGTTACACCGAAGAATTTTCGAACTGATCTGTTGGTACCGGTCGCCGAGCTCGCTGGTGATGTTGCTGTTGGTGGTTTGTCCACTTCTTGTTGCGAATCGTTTGCCGATAGTCGTTGTGCTCTTAATCCCCGCACTTGCGATATTGACAGTTCTTCCTTTACGACTGACCTCACTCGAACGAAAGATCAGTTCGTTTGAGAAGTGTTTGTCGTTGCAGGACGATGCTCTTCATCGTGCGACAATTGAAATCCGGGCGCTCCACCAATTTCAACGGTCGATACTTGCACTCAATAGTGAGTCACTAGTGAGAAATGAATCTCTAGCAGTCGCAGAGCGTTTGCGCTTCGAGGCCCTAGCGCGCTCAGTTGAAAGTCCACAACGAATGTGACTAGGCGGTTGTTTATTGACGTCACCAGGCTGGCAATCCCAGTGCAACGGCACACAGGAATTGCTCGAACCGGCCGAGAGTTACTGGATTGGTTTAACCGTGATTACTCGTTCGAGGTCATTCCAGTATTGCAAGAACAGTTTCTTAATGACGGTTTCGATGTGAGCATTTCAATTCTTGACCCCGTTTTGTCTGAGCTTCGAGATCGGGTGCATGTCCGCAGTGAAAACGAAATAGATGGGGAGGTGATGCTGTCGCCATCGCCTCAAAGTGGGGACGTGTTCTTAAGCACGCACTTACCGCTACCAAGTCGTTCTGCCACGGGAGACGCGAAGCGAGGAATCATCGTTCACGATGTGATCCATCACCCGTCGCTGATGAGAGAGACAACTAAGGACCCTGTCATCCTTCAGATACTCGATTCAATCGATATTACTAATGACCTTGTCGTTGTGCCTTCGTATACGACACTTATCGATTTGATGTCACTTCCGGGGTGGGAGAGCGTGAAGGCTTGTGTAGTTCCATGGGGCTCAAACCTGGTGAATCAAGCAAGTGGC
>JALRDI010000328.1 GCA_023257035.1 Ilumatobacteraceae bacterium
CCCGTACTACATGAACACCTACGGCATGCATTCGATTCATGGCCGAGCGCCAGCCATCGCAACCGGTGTTGCTACCGCTCGGCCAGACCTTGACGTATGGGTGATCACCGGCGACGGCGACGGACTTTCAATCGGTGGAAACCATCTCATCCACGCGTTGCGACGAAACGTCAACCTGACCATCTTGATGTTCAACAACCGCATCTACGGGCTTACCAAAGGCCAGTACTCACCGACGTCGTATGTGGGCAAGGTGACGAAGTCAACACCATTCGGTTCGATTGATCCGCCATTTAACCCTCTCTCGGTGGCCCTCGGTGCAGAGGCATCATTTGTTGCTCGCACCCATGACCTTGATCGTCAGCACATGATGGAAACCTTCAAAGCTGCTCATGCACATCGTGGAGCATCATTTGTCGAGATTTACCAGAACTGCAACGTATTTAACGATGGTCAATTCAATGACATCACCAAGCGGTCAGTGCGTGATGACATGATGATCAACCTTGTTCACGGCGAACCCATCACCTTCGGTTCAGAAGTCGCCAAGGGCGTCACGATGGGAGACGACGGAACATTGCGAATCGTCAATATCGATGACGTTGGAATCGACAAGATTCTGGTTCACGACAAGCACCACCATTCCCCATCCCTCGCCTTTGCATTGGCTCGACTCAACCAGGACGACAACTCTCCAACCCCATTCGGCGTGTTCCGGGCAGTTGAACGTCCGGAGTATGCAAGCGAAGTGTCGGCACAGGTTGCGATGGCATCAGAGAAAGCTGGGGACCCGGACATGGGTGCGTTGTTGCGTTCAAATGGAACCTGGGTGGTCGACTGATCGAGCCGATTACTTCGGTTCGTCCAACTGCGAAGCCCACGGCTTCTATCAACAATGACCTACGGGGTAGTCACGAGCAATTCGTGACGTTGACGCAATTGTGTGCCAGCGCGAACGAGCCACAGGCTGCCGAGTGCCGTCACCATTGCGATCCCACTCAGGATCGGCACAAACGAGTCGACCGCCTTGTTGAGTGTGCTGACGAGAAGTGGGTTCATCATTCCGACATACGCAACCGCATAAAACGATCCCGTGAGCGCTCCCCTGTCCTCGGGACGACAAATAATGTCCACGAGACGAAGCCCCGACGTCATCGCGAAGCCCGACGCAGCGCCCATGAGAACTGCTGCACCAAGAACCAACACCCATTTGTCGGTTGCGAACGCAATCGCACCCAATGCCGTGCCGGTCGCACCACTCGCAAGAGCGAGAGGTGCACCTCGATACGGACCGATCCGACCAACGAGGGCCTGAGCAGGAAGCGTCGACCAGGTCACCATGAAACCAAGGGCGCCGGAAATCAGCACTGCAATTCCGGGCATCACTGGCTTCAGCAATATCGGGAACAGGCCGAACACGAGTGAGGGCATTCCAAAGACACCCAATGCAGTCGGTGCAATCACCCGGGCGAAATCACCCCCAGCTCCCTTCGGCATTCCCAGGTTTGGTCGAATCTTTCTCGATGTGTCCCGAGTGACAGTCTCTGGTGCCCCACGAAGCAACCACATCCCGGCCACGATCAACCCGATATGGAGAAGGTACGGAATCACGAGTGGCACCGGCCCCCACTGACCAATCATGGCTGCAACAACCGGACCCGACCCAAATCCCACGAACATTACGGCCGTAATCTGTCGTGTTGTCAGCATCGGGTTGCCACTCCCGACTTCTTGCGTCCACGCACTCGCAACAACGAAGACGATGCCCGACACCACCCCGAGAATGAATCTGCCGAGGTACAACATGCCAACCGCTGTGCCGCCAATCATCATCACCAGGCTTGCAACACCTGACAGTGCAACCCCTGGGAGAATGACAACTCGCCGACCAAGCACATCTGAGGCAGGACCAGAAAACACAAGGGCTGGTGCGAGACCGACCGGATAAATCGCGAACAGCGCGGTGAGCGTCCACGTGCTGAGACCCAAACGGTCTTCGTAGATGAGAAACAGCGGGGTGGCAACGTTTGTCCCGAAACCAACGGCAAACAGCGTGAAGAGGATTCGGAACTTAGCGGAAGGCACACAGCGAAACTAGACCCGATACCACCGCAGCCCCCTACTGGAGTAGGTTCGCCGGTGGGTCGTTATTGATGAAGACACCGAATGGCTAGTTGACGATGATTCCCTACCCCCGCCGAATCCTGCTGAGTGCCGTGGCTCTCACAGCCGCGGCATGCCTTACAACTGGAGTATCGGCCGCCCCGTCTGATGACGATGCCGATGTGGCCGTGCCGGCTCCCCTGTCACTCAACTTCGCTGACAACGACCCCTGGCAACACCCAGTTCGGCCTCCAATCTGCAATGCAGCACAACTCGAGATCGGTGATGTCAGAGCTTGCGTTGTTCGGACCTACGGCAACGCCGCATAGAACGGGTGGCCAACTCCCCCGCGCCAGGCTCTGGGGATGCGTCTTCATGGGTATGGAACGGATGTAGCTACCGCGGCTCCCCTACGCTCGCAGAGTGGGAGTCCGAACAGCTCACGTCAAACACTCAACGCATTGGAAATGCACGTTGGCGACTTCGTTTCGCACGTCGGCATCACAGCCTTATTTGAAGGATTTCTCACCGAGATCGTCACTCGCGGGTACGACCTCAGGAACGCGATCGCTTACGGCTTCAGGTGCACCAACTCTTCGGGCGGATGGTCATGCCCGAGCGGCCAGATCAGTGACCTCTCATTTCATGCGTGGGGCCTCGCGTTCGACTTGAACTACGATGCGAATCCAATTGTCACCCATCGCCACCCTTCGGGCGGAAATGCCTGTGATATCGCTGTTGAGACCGACGTGCCACAATGGGTCATCCAGACCGCAGAAAAATGGGGGCTCTACTGGGGTAGCTACGGCTGGGGCGATGGCTGTACGACTCCATCGCCATCTGCATACCGAGATCCACCTCACTTTGAGTTTCGTGGAACACCCGAAATCGCAGATCAAATTCTCAAGTTCAACCTTCGCAACGACCCTGACCTTGGCTGTTATGACGTTGTGGATCTCGATGGCAGCGAACGCATGATCTGCAATCGAGAATTCACGGTAGAGCCTGGCTGGCGTGTTGCGATCTACCCCGGAGCACCTGAGGGGGCAACTGCTGCGAACCTCACCTTCGTCGAAGTTGAGAACGGCGAAATCTGTGCATGGTCGTACGGCTGCACTCATCTCATCGTTGATGTCCAGGCTGAATTACGAGCCGATGGTGATCTCGGAATTGTTCTCGATGACCCCGTCCGCATCTACGACGGGCG
>JALRDI010000063.1 GCA_023257035.1 Ilumatobacteraceae bacterium
AGCCCTCGAAACCGTTCATACGTGATCATGAACTCGGTGCTGTACCACTTGCACCCGGTGAAGGTGAAGCGTCACGCAGTGAAGGTCAGCTACACGCTGTGCCTCGGCGGATTGAGCTTCTTCCTCTTTATTTTGCTCACAGTGACCGGCATCTTCTTGATGTTCTTCTACCGCCCTGAAGCAACAGCGGCGTGGGATGACATCTCCAACCTTCAGACCTCTGTCACCTTTGGTCTATTGGTGAGAAATATGCATAGATGGGGAGCGCACCTGATGGTGCTCTCTGTTTTCTTGCATATGGCTCGCGTGTTCTACCACGGTGCATACAAGCCACCACGTGAGTTCAACTGGGTGATTGGTGTCATCTTGTTGACCCTCACCTTGTTGCTGTCGTTCACCGGCTACTTGCTGCCATGGGACCAGCTCGCCATGTGGGCTGTTGCTGTGGGTACCAACATGATGGGGTACACACCGGTCTTTGGTCAGGAAGTGAGATTCGTGTTGCTCGGTGGTGCTGAAATCGGATCAGAAACCCTGCTCCGATGGTATGTGCTGCACGTGCTGTTCTTCCCGTTCATCATCGTCATCTTCATGGCGATTCACTTCTGGCGTGTCCGTAAGGACGGCGGCATCAGTGGACCGCTCTGATCGGAGGCTGACTCATGACTGAGATTCCAGAACACCTACTCAAGCGGGCGCAAGCCGCTCGTGAAAAGGCGGCAGAGCCCGCCGCTGAAGCTGCTGCACCCGCAGAGGAAGCAGCTGGTGACTCGCGGATTCCTGCGCACCTGTTGGAGCGTTCGAAATCAGCCAAGTCCCGTTCCGAGGGTGGCGCCGAAGCGTCAGGTGGCGGCGTGGCCGTTGCCGATCGCGCAGCCGCCGCGGTTGCTGCCGCCCCAGCTGGCGGTGGCGTTCCAGTCGGCGCTGGTCCTGGTGGACATACGCAGCGCCTCCTGACCGTCGTCAAATCTGGTTCGATTCAGGAGGTCAAGGCGACTCCAGTCGACAAGGTTCATACCTGGCCTCACCTACTCGCGGCCGAGTTCGTTGCGGCACTTGCGTGTCTCACATTTACGTTCTTGTTCTCAGTCTGGGTGAACGCCCCATTGCTGCAGCACTCGAACCCGAACCAGACGCCGAACCCTTCAAAGGCCCCGTGGTACTTCCTTGGTTTGCAGGAATTGCTCACCATGTTCCACCCAATGGTTGCGGGTGTGACAATCCCCGGCGTGGGCATCATCGTGATGATCTTTGCTCCGTACATCGACCGGAACCCATCGAACAAACCAGAGGATCGCAAGTTTGCGACCTCATTGATGACCGTGCACCTCATGTTCTGGGCAGTGCTCGTCATGATCGGTTCGTTCTTCCGTGGTCCGGGCTTCAACTTCACGCTTCCATGGCGTGACGGACTCTTCTTCGAGTTGTGAGGTCGAAATGAGCGCAACTTCAGTCATCCTCATCGCAGTCATCGCACTGGTCGTTCTCGCCGGAGCGTCGTTCGCGACACTTGCCCGCCGCAGCGACGTCCGAGGCGCAGGAGCCCTCAGCGACGAAACCGTTGCCCGCGATCGTGCCGCCCGCAAAGCTGTAGGAGCCGAAGCAGCAGCGTCGTCCGGCGCTGAGGTCGAAGCCGAAGCCGCTGCAGTTCGGGCCGGCACTGACCTCATGCCGGCGAAGGACCTCGCTCCAGAGCCATTCGTTCCTGCTGACCCTGATGCGATTGGCGTCAGCAGACGACAGTTCTTCAACCGTGCGACCATCTCACTGATGAGCGCCGGTATCGGCGCATTCGCTGCAGCATCGTTTGTCGGCTTCTTGTGGCCAACAAAGACCGGCGGTTTCGGCGGCAAGGTACCGATTGGTCGTTATGACGACATCATTTCCGGTATCCGACAGGGCCAAGGGTTCTTCTATGCGCCAGAAGCCCGCTCGTGGATCACCGAATATCCGGTCGACGCGGTCGCAAAGGCCGAGGGTGTCTACAAAGAATCAGTTCTTGTTGGAATGCGCCGGGGCTTGATCGCTTCGTACCAGAAGTGCCCTCACCTCGGTTGCCGTGTTCCGCAGTGCACCTCAAGCCAGTGGTTTGAATGCGGCTGCCATGGCTCGCAGTACAACCGTGTTGGCGAGAAGAAAGGCGGCCCGGCCCCGCGAGGCATGGACCACTTCCCATTGGAGTTCTCGGCTGCAGGTGATGTCACCGTCGACACCGGAACGTTCGTTCAGGGCGTTCCAATCGGTGTGAACACCACCGGGCAAGAAGCTGAGGGACCTCACTGCGTGGGAGCAAGTGACCACTGATGATCGCACTAACCACTACTTCGATCGCATGGGTGCTTCTCATCGTCGTGACGGCAGGCTTCATCGTGTACGCCGTGCTCAACGGACGGTCAGCTCGCGAAGAACTCGGTTCTGAAATTGAGCTCGCACCCAACCGTAAGCAGTATGTCGACGACGAAGTTCTCGAAGGCCGACGTCTTGAAATGGTGCAGTTCGTCGGCGTCCTTTTGCTGATTGTGATCGTCATCGCACTTCCTCTCTACTGGGTATTCGAACCAGCACGTCAAGCCGGTGCGGTCGAAGCCCAGGAAGAAATTTTTGTTGATTGGGGCGAACGCCTCTTCGCACCAACCGCTGAAGGTGGCTTCAACTGCGCTGGATGCCACGGCGGTTATGCCGGCGCCGGAGGCGAGGCCGCATGGAACGTGACCGACCCGGTAACCGGCGAGGTCGAAGCGGTCAACTGGAAGGCTCCAGCCCTCAACAACATCTTCTACCGATTCGACGAAGAAGAAGTGAAATTCATCCTCGTGTACGGTCGGCCCTTCTCACCGATGAGCCCATGGGGTGTCGCTGGTGGCGGACCAATGAACGATCAGCAGATCGACACATTGATCTCGTACCTTCACTCAATTCAGATCCCTCGTGAAAACTGTGGTGTCGGCGAAGACGACCCACAGAGTTGCCCATCGGGCAACCTCCCAGCGGACATTCAAGGTGATATCGACACCCGCGCATGGCAGTTGGTCGATGATGGAACCTACGGCTCGTACGGCGAGGCGCTGTTTAACCTCGACCTCGGAAGCGGTGCGTACAGTTGCGCACGCTGTCACACTCCAGGTTGGAGCTGGGGTGACCCAGGGGTGACCGGTCAAGGTGCATTCGGTTGGAATCTCACCGGCGGCAAGGCTGCCTCCGCATTCCCAAGTGAAGCCGACATGATCTCGTTCATTAAGAACGGCTCAAACTATGGAGCCAAGTACGGCATCCAGGGTCAGGGAAGTGGTCGCATGCCAGGATTCGGTGCGATGCTGACCGATGAACAGATTGAAGCAGTCGTCGATTACGTAAGGGGACTGTGATGTCTGCAGCGTTACTTGCCATCAATT
>JALRDI010000069.1 GCA_023257035.1 Ilumatobacteraceae bacterium
GTGCTTACAATGAAAGCGGAGCCATACGGAGATCGTGGCTACTGGTCTAGCACTGCGAAACGCTCACCCATCTCAATGAAGATGCATTCCCCTGGGCAGACCTCTGCAGCCTCAATCACTGCTGACTCTTCTCGCTTTTCGACAACCGCGAGGCTCCCTGAACCACCTGGATCATTCAGCGCAACCGCTCGCTCAACGACATATGCGATGCCATCTTCAAGCAGTGTGAACACGTCAGGCGACCGGTCAACGCAAAGACCGTCTCCGGTGCATAAATCTTGATCAATCCACACCCGCATGCGTTCCCGACACTAGCGGTACTCTTCTCTTCGTGCCTGAACGAGCAAAAGATTCACGAGCAACCCCTCCCCCCGTTGCACCACAGCGACCTCATACGTGGAATCGCCCGACCGGCCTTCAAGACGACCCCTACGCATGGATGCTCGATGTCAACGACAAAGAATTCCTCAACTATCTCGAAGCCGAAAACGACTACGCACAGAGATGGTTCGACACGACTGCCGATCTCACCGCCACGATCGTTGAGGAGATCAGGTCACGAGTCCGAGAAACTGACCAATCCCCCGCCGTTCGTGCTGGCAACTGGTGGTACAGCAGCCGTACAATCGAAGGTCTCTCGTACCCAATTCACTGCCGGTCAGAATCACGGGATAAGGCCGAAACTGATGAGGCAGACGTCATTCTCGACCAGAACCTTGAAGCAGAGGGCCACGACTTCTTTGACCTAGGAGCATTCGAACCCAATCATCAACACAGCCTCATTGCATGGTCAGCTGACACCGCCGGAAATGAGCACTACACACTGCGAATTCGAGACACAGCGAATGGGCGCGATCTTGACGACTCAATCCCCGATACCGCTTGGGGCGGCGTCGCATGGTCATCTGACTCGAAGCTCCTCTTCTACGTCGTCGCCGATGACACTGAACGGCCTTACCAAGTACGCCGCCACGAAGTTGGCACGCCGACCGCCAACGATGAGGTTGTCTTCACCGACCTCGACGAGCGTTTCTATGTCGGCATCGAACTCACACGCAGCGGTCGGTTCATCATCATTCACTCAGGTTCGAAAACGAGTAGCGAGGTTCACCTCCTCGATGCGACAAACCCATTAGCCGATTCGATCTGCGTTCGACCTCGAGCAGAAAACGTCGAGTACTCAGTTGATGACTGGGGTACGAAACTTGTCATCACAACGAACCTCGATGCTGAGGACTTTTGTGTCATGACGGCAACACATGATGACCCGGGCAATTGGGCGCCCTTCATCGAACACGAATCAGGTCGCCGAATTACTGCCGCAGAGCCATTTCGCGGAGTGCTTGCAATACATGAGTGGGTCGCTGCACAGCCACGCATTCGCCTCATCGACGTCAACAGGGCAAGCCGACTGATTGAACTTGCCGATCAGCCACACGACATCGAATTTGGCCCGAATGAAACCTTCGACGCCACGACACTTCGGGTTCGCATGCAGTCGCTAACTCAACCGTCAACCATTATCGACATCAATCTCGACGATCTCAGCCATGAGGTCATCCGTCAAACACCAACACCTGGGGTTGACCTCGATGATTACGTCTCTGAGCGGCACTGGGCAACCGCCGATGACGGCACCAAGGTCCCCTACGACATCGTTCGACACAAAGCCCACTCCGGCGCCCTACCAGCAGTGATCTACGCCTACGGGTCGTATGAGATTTCGCTCCCGCCATGGTTCTCAGTCGCACGACTCTCACTCCTCGACCGCGGATTCGCCTGGGTGCTCGTTCACCCCAGAGGTGGCGGAGAGCTCGGACGGCAGTGGTACCTCAACGGCAAGTTCCTGAATAAGCGCAACACGTTCACCGATGTCATTACTGCAACAAACGATGCTGTTTCGCAGGGACTGATCGACGATCAACAACTCGGTATTCGAGGTGGAAGCGCTGGTGGGCTCATGGTCGGCGCCTGCATCACAATCGAGCCCGAACTCTTCGCCTCTGCTGTTGCGGAGGTCCCATTTGTTGATGTTGTCTCGACAATGAGCGATCCATCATTGCCGCTGACCGTCACCGAGTGGGAAGAATGGGGCGACCCGAGGACCGAACCGTATGCGAGCTACATCGAATCGTATTCACCGTACGACAACACTCGCCCGGGCGACTATCCCGCACTTCTCATCACCGCCGGGCTCAACGACCCGCGCGTCAGCGTTCACGAGCCGGCGAAATGGACTGCACGTCTACGGGCCGTGCGCACCAATGACACTCCGCTGTTGTTTAAGACCGAGATGGGAGCCGGACACGGAGGACCGAGCGGGCGCTACGCGGCATGGGAGGACGAAGCGAGAACGCTGACTTTCCTCATTCAAACCCTGAGTGGCGATTCGTAGATCAGCCAAACGCCGCAAGGCCAGCAAGCGCCAACAACACGATGTTTCGACCCACATGTTTCCATCCAACGGGTTCTGTCACCCGTGAGCCGAAACACGCACAAGGTGGCACCACGTCGCGTCGCATCGCTGAAACAATCCAGAGCGTGAAGAGCGCTAGCAGCCCCGCGAGCATCAATGGCACGACAGGAAGCCACAGACGCACAACTGTCAACGACCCAAGTCCCAATTCAACAAATGGCAGACCTCGCAGCACGACCCTCGGCACGCCGGCGGAATCCACCGACTCATGCCAGGTGCCACCTGATACCAATTTTGTCGCGCCCGCCCACACAACGATCACCCCAACGGCGATAGCAGCGATCAGCGCAACAACATCAGGCATGAACGTCAGCATGGCACGGAACGAATAGTTCCATTCCCTCACGAGCCACAACGACATCTACACCAGCGTCGGCGCCACGCAACTTGTACTCACCCTCGATCGCATCGAGTTCGTCATCAGACCGTGACGGATCGTGATGGAATAGCACCAGCGTCGAAACTCCTGCTTCAACCGCCAGGGCGAACGCATAGTCAATTCGGCAATGCCCCCAATGCTCGCGACCCACATAGTCAACATCGGTGAACTGCGCATCGTGAATGAGCACATCAGCGTTATTGCATAGTTCCAGCACTGCCGGGTCGAACAGTGACGCATCGCTTGGTTCTTGGTGGTCACTGATGTACACGATTGATCGATCGTTATAGGTCACCCGATATCCGAGAGTCGGCCCGATGTGAGGGACGTTTACAGCATTCACGTCGAATGCACCGATCTTCCAATCGGAGGGTTCGACATCGTGAACCTCGACAGTTGCTCCGATAGCTTCCAGAGATACTGGAAACATTGGTTGGCAGATCGCTGCATTTAAACATTCGTGAGCTGTCCGGCCATCGTCTTGGGCTGGAGCCCAAATATTGATCGCACAGTCATCTCGTTGGAGTTGTGGCAGAAATGGAAGCCCTTGAATATGGTCCCAATGCAGATGACTGACCAGCACATTCACGCTCGAAACAGCAACATCGAGCTGTTTCCCGAAGTAGCGAAGGCCAGTTCCGAGGTCAAATACCAGCGGGTCTTGGCCGGGCGCGACGAGAGACACACACGAGGTATTCCCCCCGTAGCGCTGAACCTCCGGGCTATGACATGGAGTTGAACCCCGCACCCCGTGGAACACGATTGTTACCTCGCTGCCACCGATTTCGACACGCTAATCGCAGGAGGGTCATCAACGCCACGAAAACCGCCCCGACATATGTCACACCACCCGCGTGTCTTGCCGAGGGGTCTGAGGCCAACTAAGGAAGCCGAATCGTTTCGCCGTAAATGACACACAAACCATCCTTGACTAAACCATCAAGCACTTTTTGGGAAGTAACAGGATCACGATTCACTATTTCTGGCACGTCGCTTATCGAAACTGACCCGGCCCCCAACCTCTTCAACAGCATCCCACGGGCCTGACGTTCGCTTCCTTCAAATTTCGCTTGCGGTCGCGAGACCCCGGCTGACCTCCGGGCTGGGTCGGGAATATCTGAATCACCGCGCCACACACAGACGTCGGCCAGCGGACAGTCATCACAGTGAGCAGTGCGTAACGTACACACCGTTCCGCCGAGATCCATCATCGCCTGGTTCCACAGCCAACCCTCACCCGTCGGCACAAGTTCATCGGCCAGTATTTGAGCCTCTGAAACCGACAGAGATCTGCCTTCTACCCGGGCAAGCACTCGACCAACGTTGGTGTCGAGCACGCCAACATCGTGTCCAAATGCAAATGCGAGAACGGCGCGAGCCGTATACGGGCCGATGCCCGGCAATGCCAACAATGATTCAAGGTCGTCGGGGAACTCGCCCAACTCGACGATCGCCGCCGCACACTGATGCAAGTTTCTTGCGCGACGTGGATAGCCCATTCCCTGCCACAACTGCAGCACCTCACCTAAGGGACTTTCTGCACAAGCAACAGGGGTCGGGAATCGGTCCATAAAGATCGGCCACTTTTCGGCGACACGCCCGACCTGGGTCTGCTGGCTCATTATCTCGCTGACGAGCACACCCCACGGGTCTCGGGTTGTTCGCCAGGGAAGTTCTCGGATGGTGGTTGATGCCCAAGCGAGCACTCGCTCGACAACGGCGTCGTGATTCACGAGTCGTGTTCGTCGCCTGATGGCAACAACTCGTCATCGCCAGACACTGACCGGGTCGGCCCGTCATCGAATTCGTTATGTCGTCGAAGCGGCGACCAGCGACGCTCATGATGGCTCCACGATTCGTGCGGCGGTCTGATGAACTGCCCGGTGCCATCGCGAGTTGGGAATCGCAACTGGAAGTCGACGCGAGAGATACCTCGTTGTGTCTCTTCTTCGGCAAGATCGCGTAGACGAAGGAGACGTTCTTGACGTTCGATGCGCCACGGACCCACCCGCAGTGACGCGTACATCAGGCCACCAAGGATGATCGGAAAGAAGAACTGTGCGAACCGGTACGAGGCGACGCCAAGGGTTGCTGTCCTGAACGGCACACCGAAGCCGCGGAGCATGCCGACATATCCGGTGTCGACATAACCAAGGCCACCCGGGGTGATCGGAATTGCTGCAAGTACATTCGCGATACCAAAGGC
>JALRDI010000260.1 GCA_023257035.1 Ilumatobacteraceae bacterium
CAGCAGGTCAGCCTTGTTCAGGAAAACCACAATGTACTGAACACCTACCTGACGTGACAGCAGGATGTGCTCACGCGTCTGGGGCATCGGACCGTCGGTCGCGCCACACCGTGCTCGATGACGACCTCGTCGATAGAGGCCAATAACCCTCGCTCAACGTCAGAGCACTCTGCGATGTCGAATGGTCCATTGGAAAGTCGTTCGCGGAGCCCACTAAGAGTTGACCCGACAACAGCTTCCGCAGCGACCCACCGATCGACCACAGGTTCGAGGTTAAGGCCGGTAAGCCGATGTGCGTCGTCGACGGTCACCCACCCGTGATACACGAGTTGCTGTTCGACCGAACCATCTGGGGTCGACTCCGATGGCGAAGCGATTGGAGCAACATCGTTCACAACACCGACACCAACGACCTCCCCTGAGCCCTGGTCGCGCAGTACGAGTCGGTCTCCGGGACGAAGCGGAAGGGGCTCTATAAATCGCATGCGGTACCAGTTCCTCGTTTCATATTGGCTTCCACCAACTGGCCGAAGGCTGACGTCTCGACGGGCAGACCCGATATGAGCACTGAATCCCTTGCCGTTACGAACGTTTGCGCCGTCAAAGAGCCGAAGTTCAACGTCGACCACAGTGGTATGCGCCCAGCGGCCGCTCGCAACGAGTACATCGCCTCGCTGAACATCACTGGCGTGAAGGCCGGAAAGATTGATCGCCGTCCGACTCACCGCGTCGACGTGTTCACAGCCCGAACCATGTCGCTGAACCCCGCGAACCGTCACCGCGTGTTGTGCGGACCCGACAACAAGTTGTTGCCCTGTCGAAATACGACCCGAAGCAAGCGTGCCGGTGACGACAGTTCCAGCACCGGTAATGGAGAATGCCCGATCAATAAACAACCGGACGTCTTGTTGGCAAAGCACTGACTGCTGTTGATCAACTGAGCGAACAGCCACCGCCAATTCCTCAATCAGAGCAGTAACCCCTTCTCCGGTGACGGCTGATGTCGCAATCGGATCGGACCAGGTCAACGTCGAGGCCGCGAGCAAGTCGTTTACCTCTGTCACCACCAGCTGTCGGCGCTCAGGATCGACAAGGTCAACTCGGGTGAGAGCCACTACCCCGGCGAGTGGTCGGGTCGCCTCGATCACTGACAAGTGTTCTCGTGTCTGCTCACGGCTCCCTTCGACGGCGTCAACAACGAGAAGTGCGATCGACGCGTGTGACATGCCAGCAATCATCGTCTTCAAATAGTCGGCATGCCCTGGTACATCAACGATGTCGAGGATGGTGCCGTCCGATGCAACAGCATGACCGAAACCCAAATCGAGGGTAAGGCCGCGTCGTCGCTCCTCTTCATAGCGATCGGGCTCGATTCCGGTCATTGCGCGAACAAGCGCTGACTTGCCGTGATCAACATGACCGGCGGTAGCGATCACCGCCATTTCACTGCCTCAAATGGATGAGCGCGTCAATGATGTATCGGTCATTCGATTCATCAACTGATCGAAGATCGATCCAGGTCGAACCGTCTGAAACACGGGCAATCACTGGAAACGGTCGTGCGTTACGAAGCGCTGTAGATGCATCACCCGGGATAACCACAGCCCACGACGGCAATGTGGCTGCCGGCGCCGCACCCGCACCCACTACTGCCAAGGATGGTCGCATTTCTCCGAACTGTGCAGCGGTGGTGATTCGCTCTGCGCGGCGTTCAAGGGTGACGATGGGCGTGCTCACCATCGCCCAGAACGGCACAGTTTCAGTCACGTCCCGCTCGAGGTACGACAGCAACACCTGCTGTAACGGAACCAACGCGTGATGGCCGGGTCGCAAGGCTCGCATGAGTGGATGCTTTGCGCACCGTTCTATGAGTTCTTGCCGACCGGCAATAATTCCGCACTGTGGCCCACCGAGCAATTTGTCACCGCTGAACATCACGATGTCAGCGCCGTCTTCGATGCTTTGCTTAACCGATGGCTCATCACTTACCCAGGAGGGCAACGGCCGCATGTCGGCAGGCAACCACGGCGCCTGCGAATCGAGCAGCCCCGAACCAAGATCGACCGCAAGAACCGGTGAGAGTGTCGCTAAGTCACGTACCGATGCTGATTCAACGAAGCCCTCGACCGAAAAGTTTGACGGATGCACTTTCAGCAACATGGCGATGTCGTTCTCAGCGACTTCACACGCTTCTTCGTAGTCACTGCGTCTCGTCCGGTTTGTCGTTCCTACATCAATGAGCTGAGCTCCAGAGCGTCGCATGACGTCCGGGACACGAAATCCCCCACCGATCTCGACGCTTTCGCCGCGCGCAACCGCCACTCCTCGACCCTCTGCAAGTGCCGACAACACGAGAAGCACTGCAGCCGCGTTGTTGTTGACAACCAATGCATCTTCCGCCCCAGTCAACATCTGCAGCAGAGCGGCAATTGAAGTATGGCGAGATCCTCTGCTGCCATCGGCGAGATCAAACTCGACCGCTGTTGCCCGTCGACCCTGCGAGACCGCGAACGGTGCTCGACCCAAATTCGTGTGCAACAACACGCCGGTTGCGTTGATCACCTCACTCATCAGAGATGCACTCAGTTCTCCGGCGAGGCGAGCAGCCAACTCTTTGGCATTGTCAGGTTGTTGAGAAATTGCGCGCCTTGCACAGTCGACAAGCACCGCATGAGGAAGGTCAACCTCGTTCGCGAGAGCACGCGCGAGTGCATCCACCGAGGGTGGTCGCTGAGCAATTTCTCCTTCAGTCATGCAACGATGCCAATGCGCTCACATTTGCCGTCAGGTGAGGACGAAGCCGTCGTATTCATTTGCGACGACCTTTTCAAGACGCCGGCGATACCGGGGTGCTCCACCGTTGTAGATCATGTGACGCTTAATGTCGTGACCGTCCACATTCGAGTTGTATCCAGTGAACCAACTCTTCGCGTTTCGAAGCAGCACCATTCCGTACAGTTCTTCGATCTCAGTCACCCAGGCATCCTGAGCCTCCTGGGTGCACTCAATTCGAGAAAGCCCGTTTTCTCGCATGTAGCCAACGAGATCCGATGCCCACTCAACAGACGTCTCGATTGCGCGCGGGAAGTTCGTCGATACAGATGCGCCTTGTGGGCCGGCGAGCATGACGAGATTCGGGAACCCCTCGACTTGCACTCCGAGATATGTACGGGGCCCTTTCTCCCACTCGTCACGAAGGCGGCGTCCATCCTTGCCAATGAACTCGATACGGTCGAAGGCCCCCGTAATCGCGTCGAAACCTGTTGCGTAAATAATGAGGTCGAATTCGTAGGTGTCTGCTGAAGTTTTGATCCCCTCAGCGACAATCCGGTCGATTGGCTCCTGCGAAATATCGACGAGCGTCACATTTTCTCGGTTGTACGCCTCGTAGTAGTTCGTCTCCATTGGCACTCGTTGTACCCCGAAGCCGTGATCCTTTGGAATGAGCTTCTCGGCAACCTCTGGATCGTTCACCCGCTCACGAATCTTGTTCGCTATGAATGCTGAGAATTCGGCATTCGCGTCCTCTTCCATGAGTACTTCTCGATAGTTCGCCAACCAGATGCCAAACCCAGGTTTGTCATAAAGTTCGTCCCAGAACTCGTAACGCTCTTGCGCAGTTGCATCATGGAACGATCCGTCCGTTGGACCGTGAATGAAGCCACCGGGAGTTTCGGCACAACGAGCGAAGATCTCGTCGTAACGGCTGCGAATGTCAGCCATCTCGTCATCACTAATTGGCCCATTCTTCAGGGGGGCACACCAGTTAGGCCGGCGCTGAAATACGTGAAGAGATTTCACGTTCTCTGCGATCGCAGGGATGATCTGAACGCCGGTAGCTCCAGTGCCGACGACAGCCACCCGAAGTTCCGACATATCGATCGGGTCTTTCGGCCAGTTATACGTGTGGAATGACTGCCCTGTGAAGTCTTGCTGGCCCTCGTAACGAGGAAGGGTGGGCGCCGAGAGCAACCCGATTGCAGGAAGCAAAAGGTCACATGTCATGACGTCGCCACTTCCGAGATGCAACTTCCACCGGTTCGAGTCCTCTTCCCATACGGCTTGTTGAAGTTGCTGATTGAAGCGCATTCCGTCACGGAGCTGAAATTTCTCAACCACATACTGCAGATACTTCAAATTTTCCGGCTGGGGCGAAAAGCGTTCTTTCCAGTGCCACTCTTCAAGCAGCTCTTTTGAAAAGGAATACCCGTAGGAGTAACTCTCTGAGTCGAAGCGGCAACCTGGATAGCGATTCCAGTACCAAGTCCCGCCAAAGTCGTCTCCTGCTTCGAGGACGAGCGCGTCGACGCCCAGGTTCCGAAGACGATGCAGCGCATAGATACCTGCAACACCTGCACCGATCACAATTACTTCGCGGTGTTCGATGGCGTTTGAGCCCGGCTTTTGGTCACTCACTGTGTCCTCCTGTTCCTTAACGAGAACGCTAGACGGCGCATCACCTCTGGCTTCAAACGGAGGAAGCCGAGACTGCGATGTAGCGGGCACTTTGCTACGTTCGCACTACCGAGATGAGTTGGGGGATTCATGGGGTACCAGTCTGAAAACGCAAGCGTCCATTCGGCGATTACGGCGAACGAGCGAAGCAACAGCCACCGCCACGAGTTGACCGAGACAGAAAGGAACTGTTTATGACAACGCCACCACTCACCCTGAGCCACACCATCGGTCCAAGCGACCCACCAGTTCTCGACCTCACAATCGGTGGTGTGCTGCGGCGCGCGGCTGCAGAACGACCAGATCAACCGGCACTTATTGCATCGAACACAGGTGCAACATGGACGTTTGCCGAACTCTTGTCATATGCAGAGGCAGTTGCCCGGAACCTTGTCGAACGATTCGAACCTCGCAGCCGCATTGCAATCTGGGCTCAGAACCTTCCCGAGTGGGTCATTGCTGAATACGCAATCGCTCTCGCCGGGATGGTGATCGTCACCGTGAACCCGAACCTGCTTGAGGACGAAGCGGCCTACGTGTTTAACCAGTCGAAATCTGCCGGGGTCATCGCCTCGAGCAGTTATCGGGGCAGGAACCTTGTCAGCATCGCTGAGCAATTGATGGAACGTTGCCCATCTGTGCGCGAAGTCACTTCGCTCGGCGAACTCACCGCTATCGCAGATTCAGCTCGTTCGTCAACAACGCAACTTCCCGAACCAGACCCCGGCGATCTCGTCATGATCCAATACACATCAGGAACGACCGGGTTCCCGAAGGGAGCAAGCCTGCACCATCGCGGAATTGTCACTAACGCTCTACACAGCACCCTTCGAAATGGCAGCCAACCGGGCGACGTGATGCTTGGCGCAATGCCGCTCTTCCACACAGGAGGATCAGTCCTCGCAGTGCTCGCATCAGGCACACGAATGTTGACCATCGTGACGGTTGAAGAATTCGAACCTGGCCACGTGCTCGACACTTTCGAAAAGTACGGAGTGACCCTTGGTGGCGGAGTGCCGACGATGCTCATTGCGATGATGGAACACCCAACCTTTAAAGACCGTGACCTCTCTGCGTTGAAGACGATTACATCAGGTGGCTCGACAGTGCCGGCGGCTCTCGTCGAGCGGTTCGAGCGAGAGGTTGGAGCGAAACTCACCATTGTCTTCGGGCAAACAGAGATGTCGCCGGTTGCAACGATGACTCGGCCAGACGACGGCGTCGACGACAAAGCGAACAGCCTCGGCACTGCGCTCCCCCACGTTGAAATCAAGATCGTGGATGCTGACGGGAACACGGTACCGATCGGAGAACCAGGAGAATTCTGCACTCGCGGCTACCTCAACATGTTGGGGTATAACGACAATCCCGAAGCAACCGCTGAAACAATCGACGCTGACGGCTGGTTGCACTCCGGCGACATTTGCTCGATGGATGAACGCGGTTACTGCTACATCGTTGGCCGCATCAAGGACATGATCATTCGTGGTGGTGAGAACATCTACCCGAAAGAAATTGAAGAAGTGCTCTATCGTCACCCCGCCGTTGGCGATGTGGCGGTGATCGGCTTACCGGATGACAAATGGGGTGAAACTGTAGGAGCAGTTGTCCGGCCGAGTGCTGGTTCAGCTCCGACGGTCGCTGAACTCCGGTCATGGGTCAGAGAACATCTCGCGCCTCACAAAACACCAGCAAGTTGGTTCACTGCAGAGGAATTACCCCTCACCGGCTCAGGAAAGATTCAGAAGTTCCGCCTCGTCGAAATGTGGGGCGAGGGAGCACTTACCGCAATGGAGTGACTTGCCAACCTGGTCGGTAACGTGCGCGCGTGAACCGCGTAGCAATTGTCCTCTGCGATGATCTCGGTCGTCGTATTTCATCGCAGTATGCGACGTACGAAACGTTGTACGCAGATTTTCTCAGACTCGGATCAGGCAACGATCTTGATATCGAGATATTCCGGGCGCACGAGGGGAACCTTCCGGGAGATATCTCGTCGTTTGACACCATGATCATCGGTGGGAGTCGTGCTGGCGTCGATGAACCGCACGAGTGGATCCCCCCGCTTCTCTCGATGATTCGCACCTCAATCGATCACCAGGTCGCAACGTGGGGCATTTGTTTTGGCCATCAAGCAATTGCTGCGGCACTTGGCGCCGAAGTAGCGAAGTCATCCGATGGCTGGAATCTTGCCGCTCAGACGTATGAATTCTGCGAAAACGCCTCAGCGCTCGCTGCCGACCCACTGCGGTTAATCGCGTTTCATCATGATCAGGTGCAGTCCGTTCCCGAGGGAACATCGTGCTATCTCACATCGACGGGCTGTGAAATCGCCGGGCTGATCGGCGACAACCTCATGACGATGCAGCCTCACCCCGAATTCACACCAGAAGTCACCACAGCGATTCTCGAAGCAAGTAGAGGCTCAGTAATTCCCGATTCCAACATTGACGACGCTCTCACCCGGCTCGGTGGGAGGTTCTCTTCAGCCGCTGCGTCCGAACTCTTCTGGTCGTCGGTTCACGCTGCGTTGTAGCGGCTCTTGGACATTGTGCTCAGCTGAGCGACGTTAGGAACTCTGCGATCGTCCTCGACCAGTCAGCGAGTTCTTCGGCAGTTGAGGCAACCACAAGGTCTGATGAGGTGATGAGTTCGTTCAACTCTTCCGCAGTGGATAATGGGTGACCAGGGTCTCCCGACCAGGCAAGAATGAGCGCGGGAACTGAAATCCCCGCAACAAGATCACGTGCGGGAAAGTCCGCCGTCGCTGCCCCTCGCAGGACGTGCGCCATCTGCTGGTGGTCTGCTAACCGAATGTTTCGCTCGATCCGTTCGTGCCACTCGGTGCCGAATGGCCCAGGCGGATCGAGTCGACGGCTCGCTGCGACCACCTCGTCGATCTTGCCCTCGGCAATTCGCACGGCGCGTTCGAGGTACAAATCTCGCTGCGCATCGCGTGTCTCCCATGCGGTCGGCGGTATCACGAGCACGAGCGCTCGCACTCTCGACGGAGCAGCAACCGCAGCATGTAATGCTGTGCCGGCTCCCATCGACGCGCCCCCTGCGATATACCGCTCGACATCGAGAGAATCGGCGAGTGCGAGTTGATCTTGGGCAAGTCGTTTCCATGAGTAACCCTCAAGTTCTGCGGTGAGTGTTGACGACCCGTGGCCTCTTGCGTCATACCGAATGACATCAACGACAGATGAGAGCAATTGCCAGTCGAATGGGAGCAACTCTGGTTCAAGCTGCATTGAGGAAGTCAGGCCATGCCCCCAAATGAGGGGATGACCGACACCGAGTCGCTCGACGGCAAGGGTGAGGTCGCCGAGAGCAACCGACTGACGCATCTCAGGAATTCAGCGTCACGCCAATACGGGGTAGAACCTCGTTTGCCATCATCTCAAGTTGCTCATCCATGGCTTCACGAGTGAGACCCGGCATGTCAAAGAACAACACAAAGTGCTCAACGCCAACCTCGTCGCGATAGCGACCCATCGTGTCGGCTACTTGTTCAACAGAGCCGATCGCCATGATCTGCTGGTCCATTGAGTCTTCGAGGCTCGGCTTGTGGTCGAACGGCGTCTCTGAGCCGTCCGGCATCGCATAGCTCCGGAAACGACCGTATGGCGAGAGGAATTTGATCCATTCGTCATGGGCGTTTCGGGCGCCGTCCATTGCGGCTTCGGTTGTATGAGCAACGTGCGCGTTGAGAGCAAGGCACCGCGCTTCTCCACGCTCGATCTCCCAGCCTGACTCAGCGGCGCGCTGGCCATAGAGGTCCCACCAATCTTTTGTCTGCTGGGGGCCACGCGCTGGCATGACGGCAAGGTGTCGAACTCGAGCGGTGTAGTCGAGCGTCGCTGGGGAGGTCACCGCCTGCCAAATATCAATCGGGGCAATTGGTTTTGGAATGAGCGTGAGGTCTTGAACAGTTGATCCGCGGTCTGGAATACCAGGAGGAGGCAACACGAAATGCTTTCCGGTGAACGAGAATCGCTCGTTGTACCACGCCTCTTTGATGATCTCCATCGACTCTTCGAAGATCTCCCGATTAACGCGATCAAGCTCAGCAGACATTTCGTTGTCCCCCGAGGCAACGACTCCACCGAGTGACTGTGCTTCGCGTGGAACCGTACCGCGACCAACACCAAACTGCATTCGATTGTTCGTGAGGATCTGCATCATGGCGGCATCTTCCGCAAGCCGGAGCGGATGCCACTGGGGAACGACATTGAACATCTGGCCGAGACGGAGGCGCTCAGTCTCTTTTGCCAAGTGCAACCCGAAGAGAATGAGGTTTGGCGTTACCTCGTACCCCTCATATTGGAAATGGTGCTCGGTGAGCCACATCGTGTCGTAGCCCAGACGATCCATCGTCTTCGACCAGGCCGTCAGGTTGTCATAGCACGCAATGAAGTCCGGGTTGTCATATCGACGGTCCACGGGTGCTGGGCCCCCGTAACCGGCATCTGGCATTGGTACTCCACCGTAGAAATTCGCATCAATCCGCACATCAGCAGTCTGACATGCGCGCCCGCGGCGCGCGCGAACCGGCACTGCAAAAGTGACCGGTTTCACGCGGTCAAGCGATGTAGCTCCCCTCGCTGCGCTGTCAGGTGGCGGGGCTTAGCGACCAGACCACGAAGGAGGACGCTTCTCCGCAAATGCGCGCGGTCCTTCCTTGGCGTCATCAGATGCAAACACCTCGGCCATCACTGGCCGTTGATGATCCCAGAACTCTGCTTCTGTGCGTCCTTGAACTGCCTGAATCATCTGTTTCGACGCTGCAACCGAAAGTGGAGCGTTCTTAGCAATACGCTCAGCGAGTTCAAGCGCCGCGTCAACTGCGCCACCTTTTGGCGTCACACGGGAGACGAGCCCATACTCAGCCGCCTTCTCAGCGGTAATTGGGTCGGCAGTCAATGCCATCTCCATCGCCACCGCATACGGGACACGACTCGGCAACCGCAAGAGCGCTCCACCGGCCGCAAGCAGCCCAACACCAACCTCAGGGATACCGAGCTTTACGCCTTCTGCGGCAACGATGAGATCGCAGGTGAGAGCGGTTTCAAGCCCACCCGCAAGGGCGAAGCCTTCAACCGCAGCAATGAGCGGCTTTTTCGAGCCGTTCTCCAAGAAGTCGTTAAAACCAACGGGAGGCCCATCGGTAAGAAATGCCTTCAGATCCATACCAGCGCAGAACCCACGACCAGCGCCGGTGAGCACACCAGCTGTGAGGTCTGGATTCTCATCAAGTTCGTCGATCGCTGCGACAAGGCCCTGCGCGAGGGCGGTATTCACGGCGTTCATCTGGTCGGGCCGGTTCAACGTAATGAGGAGAACTCGACCACGGACTTCGGTTAGGACTGCTGCTTCTTCACTCATTTCCACATCGTGACACAGCCGCCCGCGTTGAGCCGTGCTCGCAATCGTCAGACGAACGGCTTGGCGAGTCCATCGACGACCTCAGCGTTAGCTAGGGCGTTCAACATTGCTGGTGATCCAATGATCTTCATCGCTCGGCTTCCACCACCGACAACAACCCGTTGACGTTCCATCACCGCTGCGTCAATCCAGAGGGGAAGGCCGTCTGGCAATCCAAATGGGGTAACGCCGCCCATCGCCATCCCAGTGACTTCCGCGGTCAACTCCGGTGGAGCAAACGAGACCTTTCTCGCACCCAAACGTTTGCGGACAGTGCCGTTTACATCAAGTCGGTGAGTTGCGAGCACGACACATGCCGCGAACACCGGCGACTCTCCCTTTGAAGCGACCACGATGGTGTTCGCAGAGTCGTCAAGCGAGAAGCCGTAGTGCTCACAGAACGCTGCGGTATCGGCAAGCTCTGGATCACAGGCCATCGACTCGAATGGCACGCCGGTGGCGGTGACGACGTCAAGGACTCGCTGCTCAATCTTGACCATGAGCCCATTGTCTCAACTGTTGACCTTTGGCAACGAGTTTCGTACCGTTCAGATATGAGTCGCCACCTCGGACATGACCACGGCCATATCGAGCCACCCGAACTGATCAACATCGATAATGGAGTGTTTGCCTACGTGCAGCCTGACGGATCGTGGTGGATCAACAACTGCGGAATTCTTGCTGACGCAGGCGACACCGTCATTGTCGACACCTGCTCGACAGAACGACGCACCAACATGTTCCTTGAAACGGTCGAACGTCTCGACTCAGGTCCGATACGAGCAGTGGTGAATACACATCATCACGGTGATCACACCCACGGAAACTGGCTGACAAAACCGGCCGCCATCATTGGCCATCGCCGATGCCGAGAGGCGATTCTTGAGGCAGGCTTGCCGCAGTTTGATGGCGTATTTGAGCCCGTCGATTGGGGCGATATCCAGATTGAGCCGCCGATGGTCACCTTTGATGATCGAATTGATGTTCACTGTGGCGACATTCGCGCCGAACTGCATTACATCGGAACACCGGCACACACGACAAACGACATCGTGATCTGGCTACCTGACCGAAAGGTGCTCTACACCGGCGACCTCGTCTTCAACGGGGGAACACCATTCATGGTGATGGGTTCAGTGACTGGCTCGCTTGCCGCTCTCGATCGGCTCAGCGAGTTTGATGCTGATGTGGTCGTCCCGGGGCACGGGCCTGTGTGCGACCTCTCGGTCATCGAGAGGCTTCGCGCCTACGACAACTTCATTCTTGATCTCGCTCAACGCGCAATTTCAGACGGAGTAAGTGCCCTTGAAGCCGCAAGAGAAACTGACCTTGGTGAGTTTGGTGAACTCACCGACTCTGAACGAATCGTCGGCAATCTTCATCGAGCGATGTTTGAGTTGAACGGTGCCGAACCGGGCAGTGCGATGAACCTCGTCGCAGCGATCGGCGACATGGTGGCCTATAACGGAGGCAAACCACTGAGCTGCTTCGCATAAATACTGCGAAGCCGGCCCTCACCAAATTCTGTCCACATCGCGCTCGCTAGTTCGGCAAGATAACCGAACCCGAGGGGCCTGATAACTCAACGAATAGACCCGGCACATCGCCGGGTTCGACCTTCATTGATTCCCCAAGTGCTGCGAGTAGCGAATTAACACGTTCAGGGTCAGGGTGCACACCATGAATCTCGGCCACAGAGAGTCCGGGCGCAGCAGTTTCAGATGGGTGCCTTGATTCGCCCCAATCAATAAAGAACGGCAAGATCCCACCTTCGGTGTCGCCGGTGGGAAGGCTGAGATGCCAGTCGAGTGTCATGTCGGGAGCGACGCGCCGCATCGGAACGGGATCGGTGTACCCAAGGCCGACAGCCGCCCCAGCGGAGACAACCGTCTCTAGGTGGTGCTGACGGGCACACCATGTGATGACTCGATGGTCAGAGAGATCGTCGATGCCGAACGAACGCGGCTCGCCCGGGTCACCCTGTTCTGGGTCGGGGCCGATGATCTCCAAGTAGGTATTACCGAATGAGCAGAGGCGATTTCGCGTGCCCTTGTTGACATGTGGTCCGCCCTCGGTTGCGACGACCCCAGTGTGATCGGCAAGCCATTCTGAGGTCGCTGCGATGTCGGTAGTTGCAAACACGATGTGGTCAAGCATCTCTTGAGAATAGTTATCGAACCCGTCATGGTCGACGCCCAAGGAATTTCCTACTGCTCGCATGTGACAGTCTTTTGGAATGGCAGACATCCTGAACGCTCATGCCCAGAACTTCGGCGGCCGACTTGCCGTCATTGATGACAGGCCCGATGGCGCCCTGCACCAAATCACTTACGCGGAACTCGACCGCTACACGAACCAACTTGGACACCTTTTAGTCAACCACGGAGTGCAACCCGGTGATCGCGTCGTATGGTGCGGCCAGAACTCCATTGGTGTCGTTTCGCTCATGTCGGCCGCGCGGAAAGTTGGAGCGACAGCAGTTCCGTTGAACTACCGACTTTCTGACGACGAAGCGGCATATGTCATTGACCACTGTGATGCCGAGATCGTCTACGTCGACGCAGACTTTGCGCCGATGCTTCAGCGAGTGCGCTCTAGCGTTCCAAAGATCAGGGAAGTTCTCGTGTTCGATGGGGAACTCCCGGCAGCTGACGCATGGTTTGTTTCTGTAGACGCAGAAATCGCATCAATGCCTGATTCATCTCCGCCAGAGCCTCCCGCAGAGACCGCTGATGGTGCGACGATGATTTACACCTCGGGCACAACAGGAAAGCCGAAAGGGGCATTTCGTCGGAGGGCAACCGAGCCAACGCAAATGCTCGCCATGTTGGAGCACATCGGATACCGAGCCGACGATGTCTATCTCACCACCGGACCCCTCTACCACTCTGGGCCTGGCGGGTTCATGGGCATTGCGATCAACATGGGGCAAACAATCGTCGTCCAGCGCAAGTTCAATGCCGAAGACTGGCTGCGACTTGTCGACAAGTACCACTGCTCATCAACGTTTTCAGCACCGACGCCAATCAGGATGATCTGCAATCTTGATGCAGGTGTCATTGCCAAATACGACGTGTCGTCGATGCGGGTCATGATTGCGAACGCCGCGCCGTGGAGTTTCGCACTCAAGCAGCAGTACCTCAGCCATTTCCCAGCGCATTCACTCTTCGAGGTTTATGGCTCGACCGAGCTTGGGGTGAACACGATTCTGCGACCCGAGGACCAACTACGTAAACCGGGGTCGTGCGGCAAACCGTCGCCAATGGTTGAAATCAGGTTGTACGACGACGATGGCAACATTGTCGATGGAATAGGTCCCGAACACACGGGAGAACTCTTCGTGCGTTCTCCATCGGTGTTTAGCGACTATTACAAGCAGAACGACAAGTTCATGGAAGATCACCGCGACGGTTACCAAACCGTCGGCGACATTGCGTACATCGATGATGAAGGCTTCATCTACATCTGCGACCGCAAGAAAGACATGATCATTTCTGGCGGCATGAACATTTACCCGGCCGAAATCGAGGCAGCGCTAGAGCAGCATCCCGGTGTCTTGGAGGCAGCGGTATTCGGTATTCCGAGTGAAGACTGGGGAGAAATCGTTCACGCAGTCGTGGTTCGAAACGGAAATACCGAGGTAGATGAGCAATTGCTCGACGAACATGCTCGGGTGCATCTTGCGAGTTACAAGATCCCTCGAAGCATCTCGTGGTCGAATGAGCTTCCGAAGACCGGATCAGGGAAGATTCTGAAGCGCGAACTTCGCCAGCCATACTGGGATCAGTTCAACTCGGCAATCTAAACATTCCCCGTTGGCGCCGGCATGCCGACGAAATCAGGTTGGTTCGTCGATCACCCTGTTGACGAGCGTGCCGACTCCGGTCACGTCAACTGAAACCTCGCGACCTGGCTCGAGCCACAACGGTGGCTCTTTGACGTAACCAACGCCACCCGGGGTGCCTGTTGCGATGATGTCTCCTGGTTCAAGAGTGGTGAATGTTGAGCAATACGACACGATCGCTTCCAAGTCGTGAATGAGCAGACTTGCTGATGCCTGCTGGACGATCTCGCCATCGACTCTCGTTGTCAACGTGAGCGCATACGGGTCATCGATCTCGTCAGCGGTCACCATCCATGGCCCACATGCTCCCGAACGGTCGAACGATTTACCCGGAACAAATTGCGAGGTGTGCCGCTGAAAATCTCGCATCGTGCCATCCATGAAACATGCGTAGCCAGCGATTGCGTCAAGAGCGTTCTCTCGTGTTGCGTACCTCGTGGGCTGACCAATGATGATGGCGAGTTCACCCTCGTAGTCATAACTGGTACTCGCCGGAGAGCGCTCAAGGTGCTCCCCGTGCCCTACAAGCGAACTCGGGAACCTCGTGAAAATCACTGGATGCGGAGGTGCCTCCGAGACACGATCGGACTCCGCAATGTGGTCGGCGTAGTTTGTTCCGACGCAGAGGATTCGGCGCGCAAGCGGCACTGGCGGCAACAACGTCACGTCGGAAAGGTCGATCGTGGTCGCGGTGGCTGCCATTGACTCAACTCGACTGCGCCCACTTGCCGTGTGCACTTCCGCAACAAGCGCTTGCGGCGAAGCGAATGAGTTACTGAGATCTGAAATCGAGTTTCCCTCGACCACACCGAAGATGGTGGTCGTTCCCTGTAGCGCTGTTGCAATCTTCATCCTGTGTTCCTCTGCTCGAAGTTCTGCATCAGTATGTCGGAGACCGGCGCGTTGTAGGCGAAGTGGTGATGGCGGTCACTACATTCAGAGCGGAGAGATTGGATCCAAAATGATTGACACCACCGTGATGGGTAGTTATCCGCAGCCGAAATGGCTTGTTGACCACGATCGGCTGTTGGGCGATGGTGTGCCACGCGTTCGAAACTCAGAATTATGGTCAGTTCCCGAATCTGAACTCGATGAAGCGATCGAAGCAGCAACGTTGTTAGCAATTGCTGATCAGGAGCGTGCGGGCGTCGACATCATTACCGATGGCGAAGTTGGACGTGAATCGTATTTCAATCATTTTGCGAACTCTCTTGGCGGAGTTTCAAAGGATGAGATTGGTGTCGGCGTAAATCGGCGAGGCGGCACAGCTGATGTCCCCCTTGTCACGGGAGAGATTCACCGAGAAGCGCCGATTGAACTTGCATCAGCAAAGTTCGTTCGCGAACAGACAACACGGCGAGTAAAGGTCACCGTGCCGGGCCCATTCACGCTGAGCCAACTTGCTGACAACAGGTACTACGCCGACCAGAAGGCCCTTGCACTCGCATACGCAGAAGCAGTTAACGAAGAACTGCGAGACCTTGAGGCCGCCGGAATCGACGTGCTCCAGTTGGATGAGCCGTACTTGCAAGCAAACCCGGAAGTAGCCGCCGACATAGCCCTTGAGGCGCTCGCTGTCGCAACAAACGGGATCACCGCAACAACCTGCCTTCACACCTGCTACGGCTACGCCGCGTACGTCGCTAACAAGTCAACCGGTTATCCGTTTCTTGATCCGCTGAAAGATGCGCCTGTTGATTGGGTCGCAATCGAGTCAGCCCAACCGAACTTGCCTGGCTCAACAGTTGCTCGACTCGCTCCTCGCAGAGTGGTTCTCGGCGTCATCGATCTCGGCCGCGAGACGGTTGAAACCCCAGATGAAGTTGCAACAAGAATCCGAAGCGCACTTGAACATATCGAGCCCGAAAACTTGGCTGTCTCACCCGACTGCGGAATGAAATACCTCCCTCGCTCTGTCGCCCAAGCCAAACTCGCAGCGATGGTTGCCGGAGCGGAGATCGTTCGGTCAGAACTTCGCTAAAGCCCTGGGGAGGTAATTGTTCGTGCCCGGGCGCCCAACGCGATCAGGATTGGATGGCGTTACCGGCGGCCGACCATGCGACG
>JALRDI010000308.1 GCA_023257035.1 Ilumatobacteraceae bacterium
AAGTCCTCGACGTTCTCCGTCACCATCCCGAACCTGCTCTCCTTCCTCGCCACGGGCGACCCCGAGGGCGAGGTGCAGGGGATCAACCCGCTGCGCGAGCAGTACGTCGCGACGTACGGCCAGGACCCCGGCGCGAGCTGCTGGCTCAACCGTCAGCGGGTCGATGATAATCCACCCCGTTGCGCCTTCAATGAAGGTGATATTCGAGATGTCATAACCCCGAACCTGCCACACCCCGTCGGCCACGGCGAAGAGCCCGTGTTCAGCGTTGAGTTGCGCCTGCCGCCACAAACTCGGATGAACGGTGTCAGGCTGATCGGCGT
This sequence comes from Ilumatobacteraceae bacterium, assembly GCA_023257035.1. Taxonomy (GTDB): domain Bacteria; phylum Actinomycetota; class Acidimicrobiia; order Acidimicrobiales; family Ilumatobacteraceae; genus Casp-actino5. The sequence continues at coordinate 324 of JALRDI010000308.1, forward strand.
CGATCACATAGTCGTGCCGACTTGAATCCCACGCAACGCCGAGGGGGCCTTCAAGCACACCGGTCGAATGCTGGGCGATGCGACCGCGCCGTGCTCGGTCAAAGTCGTGGTCATCCATCCCAAGGTCCCGAGGGGCATTGGCTCTCTGAGTGTGAGCCGAAGCTGGTTTGGGTGATGTCATGATGACTCCTCTAACGAGGCTCGGATCTGAGCCTTCTGAACTTTGCCAAGAGCATTCCGCGGAAGACTTTCGACGATGTGAACGTTCCTTGGTCGTTTGTGGATCGACAATTGCGCTGCAACATGGGCAATCACATCGTCGGCGTTGATCGACGCGCCATCCTCGGCAACGATCACTGCTTCAATCCGCTGACCCAAGTCCGCGTCGGCAACTCCGACCACGGCGACTTCAGCAACACCTGACAGCTCGGCTACCGACGCCTCAACCTCACCTGCACCGACTTTGTAACCACCTGACTTGATGATGTCGACCGAGGTTCGGCCAACGATTCGATGCATCCCATCTTCGCCGATCACCGCTGAGTCACCGGTCACGAACCAGCCATCCGGTGTCGTCGATTCTCGTGTTGCATCTGGTCGATTGAGGTATCCAGCGCCGATCGTTGCACCTCGCACCTCGAGGGTGCCGATCGAAACCCCATCATGGTTCAAGAGTTCTCCATCATCGCCACGGACTCGGGTTTCGACTCCCATCAGAGGGAGACCTACATGACCTGGTCGACGATCGCCATCCATTCGAGTCGAGATGGTGATCATTGTTTCGGTCATCCCGTAGCGCTCAAGAGGAGTGATGCCAGTCAACTGCTGGAGCTCTTCGAAAACTGCGACCGGCAGCGCTGCACTTCCCGAGACAATCGCTCGGGCACCTTGTAACGATTTAGCAGATGACGGATCGGCAACCATTCGCGACCAAACGGTTGGAACACCGAAAAACATCGTTGCGTGCTCAGACATCTTCGAGGCATATGACTCAGGGGTGGGACGAACCGTGTGTGACACCCGATTACCGCGCCGAAGCGAGCCAAGCATCCCAAGGACAAGTCCGTGAACATGAAACAGCGGAAGGCCGTGCACGAGATGATCATCCTCGGTCCATTGCCACGCATCAGCGAGTCCATCAAGACATGCCGCGATGGGTGCTGTCGGCATCAGCACTCCCTTTGGTGCCCCGGTCGTGCCCGAGGTGTACATGATGAGCGCTGCGTGGTTGAGGTCACTGCTGTCGCCCGCCGACAACGATCCACCAGCACCACCGAGAGGGATGGCCGGCAAGGCGACATCGTCCCAAGAGTGTTCCCCGAGCATTGCAACGGCGCCAGAGTCATTAAGAATGTGATCGCGCTCTGACCGCCCAGAGTCGTGCGCTATCGGCACAATTGCAACACCTGCCCGAAGTGCAGCGACGATGCTGATCACGGTGTTCATCGAGGGGGTCGCACATACGGCGACGCATCGAGCACCTCTCATTCGTTCAGCGGTGGCATCAGCCAGTTCCAACAGGGATTCAGCTGAAAGCGCCTCGTCTCCAACGGTGACTAACGCCGCACTGTCAGACGTTCCGGCACGACGAACGAGGCCCTCAAGCAGTTCCATCTCGACATTCTGCCATCGGCGGTGATCGTCAACGAACCTTCGGAACGTCAAGGTATTGAAATATATGTATATTTCTTTATATCTTTATATCTATGTCTGAATTCGGGGGCGAACAACTGACAACCCAACTCCCCCTTGACCTCGCCGTTGAAGCACTCAAGGCAATCGGAGAACCAAGCCGCCTCCGCATCATTGCGGTTCTCCGGCACGGCGAATGCTCGGTATCTGACCTCTGCGAAATCCTCGGACAGTCACAACCACGAATCTCCAGGCACCTTCGGCTTCTCGTCGATGCAGGAGTATGCACCCGCCACCGCGAGGGCACGTTCGTCTTTTTCGGACTTCAACGACGAGCAACGAACGACGAGCGCTACGCCGAACTCACCCAAGCAATACTCCGCTCTCTTGACGTCTCTGATCCACAACTCGCCTCAGACCAAGAACGTCTCCGGGAGGTTCGCAAACGCCGAGCAGTCACTGCTCAGGAGCACTTTGCCTCGGTCGCAGATGCCTGGGACAGGGAAAGCTCACATCACGTTGCCCAAGCGATTGTCGAGACCGCCCTCCTTTCAGCCCTCGACACATGCCTGGGCACCTCAAATCTTGGGAACATCATCGACATCGGCACTGGAACAGGCCGCATGATCGAACTCCTCGCCAATCGAAGTGAACGGATTGTCGGGCTCGACACCAACGCGGCAATGCTGCGAGTTGCTCGTGCCACTCTCGATTCAGCCAGCATTCATCGCGCTGAACTTCGTCATGCCGACTTGTTTGCCCCACCAGTTCAGCCCGAACAATTCGATCTCGTCATCGTCCACCAAGTACTGCACTACCTCGATGACCCCGACCGTGCAATCCATGCCATCTCGCGTCTCGCAACAACCGGTGGCTCCATTGCGATCATCGATCTCATGGCTCACGACAACGAAACCCTCCGATCAGAACACGCCCACCGACGGCTTGGCTTCGACGACCAACAGATTGCCAATTGGTGCCTCGCCGCCGGGCTCGACATCACCCACCGCCACGTCGCAAGCGAAGCGAACAGCGGGCGACTCGACGTTGGCATTTGGCTCGCCCAGAAAGGAACCGGATCATGAAATTCTCATATGAGGTATTTCCTGCAAAGACGACAAAAGGACTCGACAACCTTCAGCAGGCGATGCTCCAACTCCAGAGCGTTGATCCAACCCTCGTCTCAGTCACCTATGGCGCCGGCGGGGGCGAGCGCGAACGGTCATTCGCCTCGGTCGAACTTGCCAACGAGCACGCAGGCTGCCCCGTTGCTGCGCACCTCACCTGCGTCGGCATGTCCATCGACGAAGTCAATGCAGTCATCGACCACTACCTCGACCTCGGCATCACTCATATCGTTGCCCTTCGCGGAGACCCGCCTGAGGGCATCGACGCCCCGTATCACCCGCACCCCAATGGATTTCAACGCACAGAAGACCTCGTTGAGGCGATCATCACTCGTGGTGTACAACGAGGCGTTCAGATCACCATCTCGGTCTCCGCATATCCCGAAAAGCACCCTCAATCGCCATCTCTCACCCATGATGTCGAGGTCTTGGCAGCAAAAGTCGCTGCAGGTGCGAGTCGCGCGATGACCCAGATGTTCTTTGACAACTCGGTATTTCTCTCGCTGAGAGACCGTATTACCGCTCACAACATTCCAGTTGATCTCATCCCGGGAATCATGCCGATTCATTCCTTCGAGCGAACGCTTGCGTTTGCCCAACGATGTGGGGCCTCGATCCCGCCAGCACTGATTCGCCACTTCGATGGAACAGAGGGCAATCTCGTAGCAGAGCGTGAACAGTCAATTTCGTGGACCCAGCAACAGATTGAACACCTCCACTCTCACGGGGTTGACGAATTCCACCTCTACAGCCTGAATACCTCAGAGCTGGTGTGCAACGTTGTTGAAACTCTCCGAGCGACGAAACATGTCTAAAACTCGTCAACGCTTCACCGCCGCCCTCGCTGAACACATTCTCATTATCGACGGCGCAATGGGCACCGAAATTCAACGCCGCGCGCTTTCACCTACAGACTTTCACGGCGATCGTTTCACTGGACATACGGTAGACCTCACCGGCAATAACGACATTCTGTCGCTCACCCGCCCCGACGTCATCCTCGACATTCATCGCAGCTACATCGCTTCTGGGGCGCACATCATCTGCACCAATACCTTCAACTCGACCCGTATCGCACAAGCCGATTACGGCACCGAAGCGATCGTGCGAGACCTCAACCTCGCGTCAGCCAGCCTTGCCCGCACTGCGGTTGACGAATGCCCAGATGGCGTACCTCGCTTTGTTGCTGGAGCAGTTGGCCCAACAAACCAGACGCTTTCAATGTCGCCGAGAGTTGAGGACCCTGGTTACCGAGCCCTCAACTTTGATGAGATGGTCAGTGCGTACGACGAACAGATTTCGGCTCTTGTCGATGGCGGCATTGACCTCGTTCTCCTCGAGACCGTGTTTGACACCCTCAACGCGAAAGCGGCGATAGTTGCCATTCGGCGCATCGAATCCGAACGCAACATTGATCTTCCAATCATGATCTCGGGAACAGTGAGCGATCGTTCAGGCCGAACATTGTCGGGCCAAACGATGAGTGCGTTCTGGGCATCGATTCGTCACTGTAATCCGGTCTCAGTCGGCGTGAACTGCGCATTTGGTGGGCACGAAATGCGTCCGTTCGTTGCAGAACTCTCGGCACTCGCAGACATCGCGGTTTCGGCATACCCGAATGCAGGTCTCCCGAACGCCCTCGGCTGTTACGACGAATCACCAGCTGATACCGCTCAAATCGTCGGCGAATACGCCACATCAGGTCTTGTCAACATCGTTGGTGGATGTTGCGGAACCACGCCGGAGCACATCGCCGAAACGGCGGCCCTCGTCGTTGCCGAAAACCCTGACGCGCTGATCGGCATCGACAGTCCCGATTTCTGCCTGCGCGTGGCTCGCGCCGCGCGGGCGGATCGTCCCGGCTTGCGGGTGATCCATTACGTCGCGCCCTCGGTCTGGGCCTGGCGTCCGGGGCGGGCCCGGAAGA
>JALRDI010000035.1 GCA_023257035.1 Ilumatobacteraceae bacterium
CGGACTCACCAGCTTCAATCGCTCGCCAAATTCGCTCAGCAACTGCCTCGGGGGTGAGACCTCCACCAAGCTTTGGAGCAGCACCAAATTGAGGCCGATCTGACAGCCCGGTTTCGGTATGCGGGGGGCGAATGTCAATGCAGCGAACACCCTGGCGACGCCAGTCGCGGGCCATCACACCCACCGCAGCTGATAGCCCTGCCTTTGCAGCCGTGTACACACCAGTACCCAACATCGTTGAATCGACTACCGCGCCGGTGATGACTGCAATAACACCACCGTCCGACAACATGGGGGCGACGAGGCCGCAGACCGCCAGTGGGCCGACGAGGTCAACATCAACCATTGACTGCAGCGAATCTGAACGCACACGATCAACCGGCCCGAAGCCGACAACCCCACTCGCAATGATGACGACGTCAAGTTGACCTAATTCTTCAAGGGCCGCATCGACAACCCGTTCCCGGTCTTCGGCTGAGGTGATGTCGCCAGCGATGTGCAACCGTTCACCACCGGGGCCCTCAGGTGTTCGCGAAGTTGTCACGACCTGTGCGCCTCTCGAGATTGCAGCAGCGGTAATTGCCCTGCCGAGGCCACCCGTGCCACCGAACACCAATACTGCCGAGTTGTGTACATCCACCCCACAATTTTGTGGCCTCAACGAACTCTCTTGCACTTCGTGCGACCGATCTCTCTCGAATTACCGTCAACACCATGAGAACATCAGTGAACGACCTCGTCCGTGCAGCAAAGGCTCGCATCGAAGAGCTATCTGTCGAACAACTCCAAGCCGAAATCGCTGCAGGTACGTGCACCGTCATCGATATTCGCGATTTCCGTGAACGCCTCGAAAAGGGCGCAGTTCCAGGCGCCGTCTCGAGCCCCCGTGGGATGCTTGAGTTCTGGTTTGATCCTGACAGCCCCTACTACCGCGAGCAGTTCAAATTCGACGACCGATACGTGCTGTACTGCGCTGGCGGTCAGCGGTCAGCGCTCGCCGCAGCGGTGCTCAACGACATCGGCTACACGAACATTGCTCACCTCGAGGTCGGCTTCAACGGCTGGGCAGATGCCGGTGGTGAGGTTGAAGATGTCAGTGCTGATTCAAAATGGGTTAAGCGCTCCTAAAACAACCCGAGTTGCAAGGTTCATCGAACAGGTAGGCAGTGCCGGACTCTTCGGGGTAGAACGAGGGCACACATTTCCCTCAACAACGTTTCGAGGACCGATAATGAACTTGGTAGATCTCTCCCCACGCACGCTTGGCCAACTTGGTGATGTTGGTCCGTTCTCATTCGGAATGTGGCGGTTTACCGATACCGATCTCAACCGCCGGATCGAATTGGTTGAAGGGGCTCTCTCGGCCGGGCTCAATCTCATCGACACTGCCGATGTATACGGCCTCGACTGGAATGGCACCGGCTTCGGCACAGTCGAATCGGCGCTCGGCGAGGTACTTGAGCGGCGTCCAGAACTGCGTGAGCAGATGGTGCTGGCAACGAAAGGTGGCATCGTTCCACCAACGCCATACGACTCATCACCTGCTGCAATCACGGCAGCGTGTGAAGCATCACTCCGCCGACTTCAGGTCGAAACCATCGACCTCTATCAAATTCACCGGCCCGACATGTTCGTGCATCCAGAAGCCCTCGCTGGTGCGCTTTCTGTGCTTCGTGAGCAGGGCAAGATCCGCGAGGTAGGAGTCTCGAACCACACCATTGCGCAAACGACTGCACTTCAGACATTCCTGCCCTTCCCGATCCTCACCACGCAACCCCAGTACTCAGCCCTCGATCTGACACCTCTACGAGATGGAACTTTCGACCATTGCATGTCGTCCGCGATCACGCCAATGGCCTGGAGCCCTCTCGGTGGTGGGCGCCTTGCAACAGGTGACAACGTTCGCAGTGAATTGATTGCAGTGCTCGACGAGATCGCAGCGCGCGAAAACACTGACCGAGCAGGGGTTGCCCTCGCATTCGTGCTTGCCCACCCTGCACGACCAATCGCAATCGTTGGAACACAGAGTGTCGACCGCCTCAGCGGCCTCACGGCATCAGCGAACATCAACCTTGACCGCAATGATACCTACGCGATCATCCAGGCATCTGAAGGAGTACCACTGCCATGACGAGTCAACCTGTTGAAGTTGCCTGGTTCGGGGCACTCTGCGACGACGACTACGAGTATCTCGGTGTCCCCGAACCCGATCGTGCGAGTTCTTGGCCACATTGCTCCGACATCGTCCAGGCAGCCGATCGAAATGGATTCGACAATGTGCTGCTGCCATCTGGCTACGACCTCGGCATTGACTCAACCGCGTTTGCGGCGGCAATTGCGACACACACCGAGGACATTCACCTGCTGCTCGCAGTTCGCATCGGCGAAATGTGGCTTCCCCAGCTCGCGCGACAACTCGCCTCAGTCGACCAATTTGCAGGCGGACGACTCACCATCAACATCATTTCTTCTGATATCCCAGGCGAAACATTGCCATCAGGTCCTCGCTACCAACGCACCCGTGAATGGATGCGTGGACTTCGATCTCTCCTCGCTGGTGAGCCACTCGAGATGCACGGTGACTTCGTCGACCTCTCGGTTGCACCGCCGCGGGCAATGACAGTAAACGGAACATGTCCTCCGCTGTACTTCGGCGGTTTTTCAGAGGACGCGAAAGATGTCGCTGCCGCAGAAGCAGATGTATTTCTCACCTGGCCCGACACGGTCGCTTCGGTCGGAGCCACCGTTCGAGAAATGCAGGATCGTGCCGCAATCTACGACCGTCAGTTGATCTGCGGCCTTCGCACACACGTCATCGTTCGTGAAACTGAAGCCGAGGCACGTGCAGCTGCCGATCAGCTCATCTCCCGTCTCGACGCCGACACCGGTGAAGCGATTCGGAACAAATCTCTCGACTCAGCATCGGTCGGGGTTCAACGTCAAGCCGCGCTCCGTGACTCAGCAACAGATGACGGCTACGCCGAGGATCACCTCTGGACTGGCATTGGTCGTGCCCGTAGCGGTGCCGGGGCAGCAATTGTTGGCGATCCTGATCAGGTGCTTGCGAAGCTCAACGCTTACGAAGAAGCTGGAATTGGGGCCTTTATTCTCTCGGGCTATCCGCACCGCGAGGAGTGCGACCTCTTCGCACAGCATGTGCTGCCCCGAATGAACCATTCGCCGTTGAAGCCGCGCTGGACACCGTCACGCTGAGCCCACTTGGCTGATGAGATGGCGCTTGAGAGCCACCTTGAATCTCAGCGAATTGCGAGTCGTGTCTCGACGTCGAAGAAGTGCAGATTCTCGGTAGCGACCGCAACTGAAATTGTGTCGCCTGATTTCACCTGCGAGCGAGGGCTAAACCGGCCGACGGCATTTGCCTGACCCTCTACCGGGTGCGTATCAACTGCGTCTGGGTCACCCGAATCGACTGTCGCGGCATCGATTGAGAAATGCACCATGAGCTCTGAGCCCAATGCCTCGATGAGTTTGATCGGGACTGAAAGGTGCTGATCCGCAGGAACCTGAGGAGCCTCGGCAGCATCTTCGAGATCTTCTGGGCGGATACCGACCACGACATGTTTTCCGTCATATGCACGAAGCGATGGCCGCGCACTCAGCGCTTCAGCGCGTAACGCCAACGTCTGCGACCCAAGGCTCAACGACGCGGAATCCCCGTTGACCGAAAGCGTCGCGTCAAACAAGTTCATCGATGGCGAACCGATGAACGCCGCCACAAACACATTCACGGGGAAGTCGTAGAGGTTCTGGGGAGTATCAACTAGCTGAAGTACGCCATCTTTGATGACCGCGACCCGATCGCCCATTGTCATTGCTTCGACCTGATCATGGGTCACGTAGAACGTCGTTACGCCGAGCGATCGCTGTAGCGCCGCGATTTCCGCCCGCATCTGCACGCGCAACTTCGCGTCAAGGTTCGAGAGTGGCTCATCCATCAAGAACGCCGCCGGCTCGCGAACGATAGCTCGACCCATGGCGACTCTCTGGCGCTGACCACCGGAGAGCTGACCTGGCTTGCGGTCCAGGTAATTCGTCAATTCAAGAATCTCTGCCGCACGAGCAACTCGTTCTGCGATCTCGTCCTTCGAAACCTTCGCCAACTTAAGGGCAAAACCAATATTTTCTGCGACGGTCATATGCGGGTACAGCGCGTAGTTCTGAAACACCATCGCGATGTCGCGGTCTTTTGGCTCAACATCGTTCACGACGCGATCGCCAATACGTAGTTCACCACCACTGAGTTCTTCGAGGCCAGCAATCATTCGAAGCGCGGTGGATTTCCCACACCCAGACGGGCCAACGAGCACCAAGAACTCACCATCGACGATGTCAATCGAGAGGTCTTTGATCGCTTGAAACCCATTTGGGTACACCTTGTTCACTTTGTCCAGCGTGACTGTCGCCATCGGGTGCTCCTCTCTATCGATGTCGCTGTGAGTGATTCACATCACTCTTAAAAGCCAACGTCATAGTAGTCCCAATATCTCGTCAACTGCTCGGTGCTGCGGACAGCACTCCCTCGAACACCGATAGCCTGACCAATGTGAATCAGGTGAAGAATCGTCTCCAAACGCTCGGACTGCTCGATCGAACATTCGCTGTTGCAACCGACGACGACATCACCGCTCTCATCGAAGGGCTCGATGAAGATCATCTCGAAGCGATGACAGAACTTGTAGGTGGAGAGCCGGATGTCGTTCGAGTTCGAGATGGCATTAGCCGTGGCCGACTCGACGGCACCATGGAAGGTATCGCAATCGTTCTTACCGATGCCTGCCTTGCAGATTGCATCGAACAACTCGGTGATTCGGCGGATTATCCGAGCACCGAAGATCTCAACGAAGTTCTTCCAGGCATTATCGAACGGCACGGCATTGCGGTAACCCGCATCATGCTGGCAGCAACGATCGCCGGCGAGGCTCCAGCTGCAGCGATCATTCGGGAAATTCTGAAGTCAGACGAGACGCTCGGTCTCCCCCCGGTCGAAACCAGCTCAGTGGTTCCACTTCGTGCCGAAGAGCAATCAGATGACCGAGACGAAGTGAAAGCACGTCGCAAAGAAGCGAAAGCCAAGAAGCAAGCCGAGGCAAAGGCTCGTCGAGAGCAGGCTCAGCGCGCCAAAGGCCGCTGAATCGGTCGTCTCGGCAACATCGTCCACAGCATGACCAGACCGCCAAGTGCGATCACTGCTGCAACGGCGAACCCGCCACGCTTCCCGTAGAACTCTGCAACTGTGCCGAGAATAAGCCCACCGGCGACGCTTCCGATCTCGAAGAATGCGGTGAACGATCCAACTGCTACCGCTCGCTCAGATTCCGGCACCGCATCAATGACCGCCGCCATAAGGGGCGGGTAATTAAACGCCATGGCGATGCCGACGAGCACCGCCGCAACCCACAAGCCCCAAATCGTTGGAACGAGAGCAAGAACGAGCATCCCTGCGGCCATGAAGACCAGTGCAAAGGTCACCATTGGATGTGCGCCTAGCGCATCAGGAAGCCGAGCGCCCACGAGTCTCAGCAGCAATGTCATCGAGCTGTAGACGAGAAACAATCCGCCTGCGCCTGAAAGTCCGACCGATCGGGCATGATCAGGAATGAATGCTCCAAACGCGGAAAATGACGCAAGCGTGCACATGAGAACAAGCCCCGGTGCAATTGCTGCCCGGTGAAATAGCGGTGCTTTTGTGTCGGAGCGAGGCGCCTTGCGATCAACCCGAGCAGGAATAAGTCGAGAAACAAGCGCTGCAGCGACGGCAAACAGCGATGCCAACGCAAATAACAACTTGTAACGGTCGTCGGCAAGAACCCATTCACCAATGACTGGGCCAACTCCAATTCCGGTGTACACCGCAATCGAGAGATAACTCGCGCCCTCGGCTCGACGACCCTCGGGAGAAAGATCGGCGATGAGTGTTGCTGCAGCGACGAAAATCGCTGCCTCCCCAAGCCCGGTCATCACTCGAAACCCAAGAAACACCGGCAGGTTTGGGGCAAACCCCGCTAATGCACCAGATGCAGCAGTGAGAAAGGCGCCGGCGGTCATTAGCGACCTGCGTCCGTACTGGTCACTAAGTCGACCGACGAATGGCCGCACAGCGATCGCTGCAATTGCAAATGACGCAACTGCTAACCCGATACCGATCTCGCCACCGTTGAGTTCGAACTCAACAAATCGCGGAATCGCAACCAGCGCCATTCCTACGTAAAGAAAGAACAACAGCATCGACGCTGTAACAGCGACGAAAGGAAGCGTTACGAGGCGCGATGGCGAGGTTGATTGTTCAGCAACCGCAGTTGCTGGCGAGGTCACCAAGATCGCTCAGTTGGGACGCGGTTCTTTTGGCAAGCCAAGAACTCGCTCGCCAACAATGTTTCGCTGAATCTGGCTCGTTCCGCCCCAGATCGTTTCCGATCGGGAGAAGAAGAATGACGACATCATTGCGCTCACCGGGTAGCCATCGCGACGCTTGTCGCGCAGAGCACCTGGCCATGATCCACTTTCGGGGCCCGAGTCAATCAGCATTGATTCCGCACCAAAAATGTCGAGTGCGAGTTCCATCGCGGCTTTGTGCATCTCGGACCAGAACATTTTGTTGGTTGCACCGAGAGCGATGGTGCCCATGTCCTTGCTCTTGTTCAGCGTGCTCGTCAGATTGCGAAGACCGTTGACTTTGAGAATCTGCACCTTCGTGTAGTACTCCATGAGCCGCTGACGAATCGTCGGGTCGTTAATGCGCCCATTCTCCGTCGCAACGCTCACGAGGATGCGGTACTCCTCTTCAAATCGGCGGTACCCGGTGGTCGCGGATTGGCCACGCTCAAATGCGAGCGTCGAGTTAGCGACCTTCCAGCCGTTGTTGATTCCGCCAACAACATTTTCTGCCGGGCAACGGGCATCGGTGAAGAACACCTCGCAGAATTCTGCTGTTCCGTCAGGCTGCGTAATTCCTCGCACCTCAATGCCTGGCTGCTTCATCGGCACCAACAGATACGAGATTCCAGCATGCATCGGAGAATCAGGGTCAGTGCGGGTCAGCAAGAAGCAGTAGTCGGCATGGTGGCCCTGAGTGGTCCACACCTTTTGACCATTGATCACCCATTCGTTTCCGTCAAGCACCGCGGTGGTCTTCAAGCTGGCAAGGTCTGAACCAGAGTTCGGTTCGGAGAAACCCTGGCACCAGCGAATTTCACCCTTCAGAATTCCGGGCAGGAACTGCTTCTTCTGCTCTTCAGTTCCCCATTGCAGAAGAGTCGGCCCGACGAGGGTGTCGCCGAAGAAGTCGCCACGCATCGGAGCACGAGCACGAGCAAATTCCTCTGCAAGCACGACCCCCTGCATCGTTGTGAGACCCTTACCGCCGTATTCGCTCGGCCAAGTGGCGCAAATCCAACCACCCTCGAACAGCTTTTTTGGCCACTCGCGGTTGAACTGGCTTTTCTCTTCTTCGTTCATTGAGAATCCGGGATCAAACCAACCTTCAGGAAGGTTGTCTTTCAGCCACGAACTAATCTCAACACGAAAGTCTTCGGCTTCTTGGGGGTATGACAAATCCATTTTCTTATTCTGCCCCGCTTCGCCACTAATGAGGCAACCGATCTCGAAACACAGTGTTCATTTTTCTCCAACATTCGCGTCACCTGCGTACGACACGATTTCGTCATGCCGACCTCTCTCAGCGCTCTCTCACCTCAAGAAACTGCGGTGTACTCCGTACTCGAGGCCAACAGAGGCCGTGTCGTCAGTCGCTTTCACCTCACTAAAGAAGCTGATCTCATCGGGCTAAGTGAGCGTCGATGCGATGCACTGATTTCCGCGATTCGTAGCCACATCGGCTCTGACCGCATCGTGACCGTTCGTCGCCGGGGCTGGATGCTGACCGACTGAACAAACTGGTCACGAACTCGAAACAATTCGGCGACACCAGAGAAAACTTCATCATTTACCTTTTCCCTCGTCCCGGGCAGCGTGGCCGGTGGGGCACCCCTAATCCCATCACTACAAGAGGAGGTTCACGTGAAATCACGTGCGCTACGAATTATCTCCGGCCTCGGCGGAACCGCAGCCCTCGTTGCGCTGACGCCGTCGATCGGGTTCGCTCAAGAACTCACTCCCGATGATGTCCAGGTTGTGCTCAACAACTTGTGGGTGTTCATCGCCGGCATTTTGGTGTTCTTCATGCAGGCAGGCTTCGCTCTCGTCGAAGCTGGCCTCACTCGGGCAAAGAACGTCGTCAACATCTTTGCGAAGAACATGGCCGACGCAATCGTCGGCATTCTTGCGTTCTTCGCCACCGGCTATGCGTTTGCATTCGGTTCGGGCGGCAGCAAGTGGCTCGGAAGCGACAACTTCTTTCTCGGAGGCTTTGACGATTACTCAGCCTTCGACGGAGGTTTAAGCCCGGCAACAACGTTCTTCTTCCAGGCAGTGTTTGCCGCTACCGCAGTCACCATCGCCTCCGGGGCAATGGCCGAGCGCACAAAGTTCACCGCATACCTCGTGTTCAGCGTCGTCATGTGTGCCTTCATCTATCCGGTAGTCGTCCATTGGACGTGGGGCGGAGGGCTTATCGCTCAAATGTCAATCGGAGATGCCGTCTACTCAGACTTTGCTGGTTCCGGCATTGTGCATATGGTCGGCGGAATCGCCGCTCTTATGGGAGCGATGTTCCTCGGTCCTCGCATCGGCAAGTACGCCGCAGATGGAACTCCCCGAGCCATTCCAGGCCACAACATCCCCTTCGCCATCCTTGGTGTCTTCATCCTGTGGATGGGATGGTTCGGGTTCAACCCAGGGTCTGAGCTCGCTGCTGACCAGTACGTGATGTCAGTTGCGGTGAACACAATGATCGCTGCTGCTGCTGGTGGCTTGTTCTCGGCCATCACGATTTGGTTCAAGGCTGGCAAGCCCGACGTTGCAATGGTTGGCAACGGTGCGCTCGCTGGACTTGTTGCCATCACCGCTCCCTGCGGAACAGTCGATCCGCTTCCAGCGGCTCTCATTGGCGGCATCGGCGGCATCATCGTCGTCTACTCGGTGTACTTCTTCGACAAGATCAAAATTGATGATCCTGTTGGTGCAATCTCAGTCCACGGCGTTTGCGGAATCTGGGGCACATTGTCGATTGGGCTGTTTGCAAAGTATGACGATGCCTTCTTGGGACGCGAGGACGCCGGATTGTTCTACGGCGGCGGAATCGACCAGCTCCTCATGCAGGCAGTCATGCTCCTCATCATCATTGCGTGGGTGACTATCACCACCGCCATTCTCTTCAGCATCATCAAAGCGACCATCGGTCTCCGAGTATCCGCTGAAGAGGAAATTGAAGGCCTCGACGTACTCGAGCACGGACTTGCTGGATACAGCGGTGACTCAGTTACCGCAGGCTCCTGAGAACATCTCGAAAGGAAACAAACTCTCATGAAACTCATTACTGCAATCATCAAGCCGTTCAAGCTCGACGAAGTAAAAGACGCCCTCAAAGCAATCGGTGTTACCGGAATGACGGTCACCGAGGTGCGAGGCTTCGGCCGGCAGGGAGGTCACACCGAGACCTACCGGGGCGCCGAATACAAAATCGACTTCGTTCCAAAAGTCAGCCTCGACGTGGTTGTCGACGACGCCGTTGTCGGCGACGTTGTCGACGCCATTGCATCCGCTGCAAGTAGCGAAAAGATCGGTGACGGCAAAATCTGGGTCACCGATGTCGAACGCCTCGTTCGAATCCGCACAGGTGAAGAGGGACCACAGGCCGTGTAACACCCAAGGCCTTGGGCATCGACGCCCGCCCCTTATCCACCCTCGTGCGGAGTAGGGGCGCTCCCGGACCGTTTGCCGGTCCGGGAGTTGCGCGTCTAGCCGTTGAGCGAATCCGAACATTCCTGAAACATTCCAGAAACATCTCGTATCTAGTTTCGAGAAGATGTCAATCGATACCGGCGATACCGCATGGGTGCTGATCTCAGCTGCCCTTGTTCTTTTCATGACCCCTGGGTTGGCCTTCTTCTACGGTGGAATGGTGCGTTCGAGGCATGTCCTCGGAATGCTGATGCAGAACATCTTCTCAATGGGAATTATCAGCGTGCTGTGGTCTGCAATTGGTTACTCGATTGCATTCGGTGGTGAAGGTTCACTCATTGGAGACTTCAGCCATGTGTTTCTTGCCGACACCGGCGGGGCCTCAGGGTCCATTCCGACACTTGCGTTCGTCGCATTTCAGATGATGTTCGCTGTGATCACTCCCGCACTCATCACAGGCGCAACAGCTGACCGCCTGAAATTTGGGGCATACGCCGTTCTCATCAGCGTCTGGGCGCTACTCGTCTACTTCCCCGTCGCACGCTGGGTATGGAACGAGAACGGATGGATTTTCTCGATGGGCGCCCTCGACTTCGCTGGCGGAGCAGCCATTCACATCAACGCCGGAATCGCCGCTCTCGCCGTCGTTCTCGTCATTGGAAACAGAATCGGCCATGGCTCAGAACCAATGCCTCCGCACAATCTTCCGTACACCGTGCTCGGAACTGGAATCCTGTGGTTCGGCTGGATGGGGTTCAATGCAGGTTCAGCACTCGCAGCAAACGGAGTTGCCGCTCAAGCAGTAGTCAACACCCACCTCGCAGCTGCAGCGGGAATGCTCGGTTGGCTCCTCGTCGAGCGTCAAAGTGCTGGCCACGCCACCACATTGGGCGCAGCATCGGGTGCAGTTGCAGGACTTGTCGCCATCACCCCTTGCGCAGGATTTGTCGGTGGCGCATCCCCACTCATCATCGGTGGAATCGCCGGGGTGCTGTGCTATCTCGCACTCGGGCTCAAATCGAAATTCAATTTCGATGACTCCCTCGACGTCATCGCCGTTCACCTTGTCGGCGGAATCATTGGCACCATCCTCCTCGGACTGTTTGCCGATACTTCGGTGAACGACGGCGGGGTCGATGGCCTCTTCTATGGCGGCGGAGTTGAACTCCTAAAGGACCAGACGGTGGCTGCCGTAGCAGTGCTCGCCTACTCGTTCATCGTGACGTTCATCATCGCTAAAGCGATCGATGCAACGATGGGCCTCCGGGTAGAAGAAACCGCTGAACGCACCGGTCTTGACCAAAGCCAACACGCCGAGTCTGCATATCAGGCATGATGTAGATATGAGGCTCATTACCGCAGTCATCAAACCGTTCAAGCTCGACGAGGTTAAGGACGCTCTGAAGAGCAACGGCATCACCGGTATGACTGCCACCGAGGTTCGAGGCTTCGGCCGCCAAGGTGGACATACCGAGACGTATCGGGGTGCTGAATACCAGATCGACTTCGTACCGAAAGTCCGTCTAGAACTCGTTGTTGAAGAGTCACAGGTGGACATGGTGGTCGACACCATCCAACAAGCAGCCAGCACCGACAAGATCGGTGACGGAAAAATTTGGGTCACCGCAGTTGAACGGATCGTTCGAATTCGCACCGGCGAAGAGGGCGCTTCAGCGATCTAAAGAATCAGATCTGCCAGATACGCCAATCACCATCGGATCGCCTACGTTGTAGGAATGAGCATGACCGAAAAGCCTGCCGCTCCATCACGCTGGACTGCGCAGTGGAAAGAACTCAAAGCTGAGGTCATCGACACCGGGCTTTGCACAGGGTGTTCGGGTTGCGTCGTGACATGTCCTCATGACGTCATCGGCTACGAACACGAAGAGGGCAAGTACCTCCCGTTCCACCTCGAATCAGAACTCGGTCCTGACAACTGTGTTCACGGCGAAAAGGGCTGCACCACGTGCACACGGGCATGTCCTCGATATGGCGCCTGGGAGCCCGCCGCCGATATGCACCTCTTTGGGCGTGTGCGTGAACCGGACGAGATGGCAGGCATTTGGCAACAACTGCTCCTCACTCGCGCAAGCGATGAAATGGTTCACAAGATGGGTCAGGACGGCGGATTCGTTTCCGCGATGCTGATTTGGCTTCGTGAGAACGACTACATCGATGCAGCCCTAGTATCAGGTGTTGAGGACGACGACGCGTGGAAGGCGAAGCCCGCCGTTGTCACGACTCGCGATGAAATCCTTGCGACTGCCGGTAGCCGCTACACCTACTGCGCTAATCCCCTCGCCCTTCCAGAAGCAAAAGCAGCTGGCCATGAGCGTCTCGCACTGGTCGGAATGGGATGTCAAACCTCGTCTCCGCCCACGATGTGGGATCGTCGAGCAGGAAAGGTGTCAAAACCGTTTCAGTTCAACATTGGCCTGCTCTGCTCGAAGACATTTGACGATGCGATCTTCACCGAATTGTTCGAAGCGAAATACGGTCTCAAGAAACAAGACATGGTGAAGATGAACATCAAGGGCGCATTCCAGATTTGGATGAAAGATGGCTCGTACCACGAGATCGATCTGAAGGAGTGTCATGGCTGGACGCGCAAAGGCTGCACGCATTGCCCTGACTTTGCAGCCGAACATGCTGACATTTCGACCGGCGGTATTGGCGAAGACAATGACTGGACACTGACAATTGTGCGGACCGACCTCGGCGTCGAAGTTATCGAGCGCATGATTGCTGATGGGTCAATTGAGGCACGACCGGCTCAAGAGGACGAGAAGGCAATGAAACTGCTCCGGATGCTGTCGATCGTCAGCCGCCGCCGTTGGCCAAAAGATGCCGATCCGGCTCCCGCTGTTGGAGTACCGCCACCCAAGAAAAAAGCAGCAGCACCCGCGCCTGCGAGCTGATCAGCCGCCGCGGCAAGCGGAAAGTTTTGCGCTGAACGAATCGAGCACGATCTGGTCTTCGCTGATCGCAATCAACTCGACCTCTTCCTCTGACATTGCTTGAACAACATCGAGCATGCATTCGACCTGAGCATCAGTGATCTCGACGCCGTTGTCATCGGTAGACCCGCGAAGGGTCTCAATCATTTCGATTGCGACAAGGCGTGCCGGGGGCGGACTGGAACATCCGACAGCACCCACCGCAACGAGGGCAGCAAGTGCAAGAGAGATAAGTGGACGCCGTTGTGTACTCACGAGGAACTGAGGTTATCGGCGATCGCTGTCGCCGTCGCAATGACGTCGTCAAACATCTGCTCGGTCAGTCTTCCGGTGAAAGTGTTCTGCTGACTCGGATGGAACGAACAGACCAACGCCGGATGGGATTCTGTTGCTGGCACCACGACCCCGTGCCCAAACGCCGGCCTCGGTGAAATGTCGAAATATCGGCATGCTGCCTGGTAACCAAATGCACCCAAGCAAACGACGACCGAGCAATTCACGAGCAATGAAAACTCTCTACGGAGGAACGGTTCGCAGGAGTCTCGCTCCTCAGTTGTCGGTTTATTCGCCGGCGGTGCGCACCGAACAGCCGCGAGCACCCATGCATCGGTCAGCTCCAAGCCATCATCGATCGATACTGACGCTTCCTGATTTGCAAGTCCCGCTCGATACAGGGCTCGAAACAGCCAATCTCCACTTCGATCACCAGTGAAGACACGTCCAGTCCTGTTTGCGCCATGAGCCGCAGGTGCCAATCCAAGAAACACAATGCGCGCGGACCGATCTCCAAAACCTGGAATAGGGCGCCCCCAATACTCCTCGTCGCGATACGACGCTCGCTTCTCTCGAGCGACCTGCTCTCGCCAGGACACCAACCGCGGGCACAACCGGCAATCGATGATGTCGGCTTCGAGTAATTCAAAACTGTCGGAGCAGTTGCTGTTGTCCTCGCTCATGCGTCTCCCCTGGTTCCGTTGTAGGTTTGCAGATCGATGGCAAAATCTCGAACAGCAGCTCCAGCCTTCACGACGATTCTCCTCGTTCGCCACGGCAATACGCCCACAACGGGAAAGGTTTTACCGGGGAGAGCGAAAGGGCTTTCGCTCTCCGACAAAGGGCGCGAACAGGCCGAAAATGCAGCGTCACGAATTGCAGCGCTGGCTCGGGTCGACGCCGTGTACTGTTCTCCGCTTGAACGTGCTCGCGAGACCGCTGCACCGATCGCTGCGGCTCGAAATCTGAAGCCAAAGATTGATCGCGGGCTTCTTGAGTGCGAGTTCGGCGATTGGACTGGCGCGCAACTCTCAAAACTTTCGAAATTGCCAGAATGGTCAACCGTTCAACGTGCGCCATCAACATTTCGCTTTCCGAACGGCGAAAGCTTCACTGAAATGCAAGTACGAATCGTGTCGGCTCTCGACCGGCTACGTGACGCTCATCCCGGCGGAACGATTGTCTGCGTGTCGCACGCCGACCCAATCAAAGCCGCTGTTGCACATGCCGTCGGAACGCATCTCGACCTCTTTCAGCGAATCGTGATTTCTACCTGTTCCATTTCGGCACTTGCATGGTCACCACATGGCCCCGCTGTGCTCGCAGTCAATACGACTGCCGGTCCGATTGGTGATCTTGCACTGTCATGAATCCAATTGATGCTTCCTTGGACGAGGTCGACGTCTTCACAACCGGTGCCATTGGCCGGCCAGGGCAACGAACCTTCTTTCTTCAGGTGGTCGGTGAGGGCTCGCGCTTTTCGGTGAAGTGCGAGAAGTTGCAGGTGGCCGCAATCTCGCAATACCTAACAGATGTGCTTCAGGATCTCCCGCCTGCTGAGGAGCGGCCTATCCCCAGCTCGATGTCCCTCTCGACTCCCGACGTTCCATCGTTCGTTCTCGGGCGCATCGCTCTTGGTTACGACACTCACAATGACCGACTCATTCTTGAGCTCGTAGAAATGGGAGAAACCGAAGACGACGAGTTCGAAGACCTTGGGCGTATTCGGCTCTCGATCACCAGAGGCCAAGCAACAGCATTTTGTGAGCACGCTGATGCGGCGGTGTCCGCTGGGCGTCCCCCATGTCACTGGTGTGATGGTGTCGTCGACCCAGATGGGCACGTATGTCCGCGGATGAACTAGACCGGATCGACTTCCTGCAGCAAGCCGATCT
>JALRDI010000267.1 GCA_023257035.1 Ilumatobacteraceae bacterium
ATGCCATTCACCAGCAAGCAGGGGATTCATAGTTGCGAGATCATTGAATCCGGCGAGAACCTTCTGACCTGTGCAGATGGGGCATCCGGCCCCATTTGATGATCGGGTGGTGAGTTGCGTTCGCCACTCATGGGGAGGGCCATTTGGAATGCATTGTTTGTGCCACCACACGCTCGTTCTTGAATTGACTGTGACTTGCTGTGGTGTGAGGTCGCCGTTCTTTGTTGGATGCCATTCAGCAGCCAACTCTGGATTGACCGTTGCAAGGTCATTGAAACCAACAAGGATCTTCTGTCCTGCGCAAAAAGGGCAGGCTGAGCCCCGGGGTTTTGTTCGATTCCCAATTGCAGTTTCCCACTCATGAAAAGGGCCATCGGGGTCGCATCGCTTCTGCCACCACACCTTCTTCCCAGAACTGATTCTCACATCTGAAGGCGTTAGGTCGCCGTTCTTCGATGGATGCCACTCGGCCACTAGGTCAGGCCTCAGGTCTGCAAGCGAAGCACCAAGTTCTGGGCGAGACAAAGTCATAGTTTCCGCATTCGTCGTCAGATCACGAACTGATCAAACCGTAGCGACCTTGCATGTGATGCTCGGGGGTCTTAGAAGAAAAGATTCACCCATACGGGCTATGGGTTTGGTGCGCGGGGTGACTGCACGAATCACACGGATCCGGGTGTTGTGATCACACGGGTCCGGATGTTGTGATCACACGGGTCCGAAGTCGTTGCCTGGCTTTCGTCGCTATCAGGCGCGGTTTCTGTCGTCTTACGTTGGCTGAATCTTCGATCTGAGATACTGGTGCGGTGCGCATCTTGCTCGTCGAAGACGATCGTCAGCTTCTAGCTGCCACCGCTCGGGGGCTGCGGAACGCCGGGTTGGCCGTCGATGTCGCTGACTGCGGCGAAGATGCTCTCGCGAAGACGGCAGTGAATGAGTACGACGTTGTCGTGCTGGACCGCGATCTGCCGGGCATGCACGGCGATGACGTGTGCCGGTCGATCGCGGCTGGGTCAGCCCGGATTTTGATGTTGACCGCGTTCGACTCTCTTGACGACCGGGTGGCGGGGCTCGGCCTGGGTGCTGACGACTATCTGGTCAAGCCGTTCCATCTCCGAGAGCTCGTGGCGAGAATCCATGCAGTGGGTCGCCGGTCGGGGCAAAGCGCAGCGCCGGTTCTCGAGGTCGGCGATTGTCGGCTCGACCCGCACCTACGGGTGGTCCATCGTGCCAACCGGTTGATCCGCCTCACACCGAAAGAGTTCGGGGTGTTGGAGGTGTTGATGACGCGGAGCCCGGCTCCGGTGAGTGCGGAACTGCTCCTGGAAAAGGTATGGGATGAGCACGCAGATCCGTTTATCAACGCAGTGCGGGTCACGATGGTGACGCTGCGCCGCAAGCTTGGTGCGCCGCCAATTGTCGAGACCATCAAGTCGGTCGGATACCGGGTAACGGCGAGGTGATGGATCGACTCGGCCTACGGGGTCGAGCTGCGGTTGGTTTCGCGGCGAGTTGTGCGGTTGCGATCGTTGTCTCCCTCGCCACGGCGGGGGCGTTGCTCACCGGTGGACTCCAGGCTGGCGACGACGGCGAGTACCTGACCGAGGCGCTGCGGGAGCTCGGGGCCGAGCGAGGTGTGGACGCCAGTGAGATTGCTCCTCTTCTGGACTTGGCACTCGATGACGCACCCGTCGGGCTGGACGACGTCCCGAGTGGTGGCCAGCTTGATACTGCTCAGTACGCATTGCTCGATGAGGCATTGAACAGGGCGGAGGAGAAGCAGTTCGATGCCACGGTCGTCCTCTTTGCTCAGATCGCTGTCGGCGTGGCGATTGCCGGAACCCTGGCGGCAGGCGCCGTCGCGTGGACGCTCATGAATCGGCTGCTCGGCCCCGTGGAGCAGCTTTCGCTGGCGGCGGCAGACGCAGCCGTTGGTGACCTGAGCCAGCGGATCCGCCTCGATGGCCCTAACGATGAACTCAAACGTCTCGCTGACACATTCGACGACATGCTCGAGCAACTGGAAGCGTCGTTCGAGCGGCAGCGGCAGTTCTCCGCGAACGCTGCTCACGAACTCCGCACACCCTTGGCCGTCATACGAGCAGAGCTCGATGCCGTACGGTCGACCTCGACCGCATCGCCAGAACAGCTCGAGTTTGCCGAGGCCATCGACCGCGCCACCACCCGAGCGGAAGGTCTGGTCACGGCGCTGCTGCAGTTGGGGAAGGCCGAGGCTGGAGTCCGTCATCTGGACGATGTCGATCTCGCCGAGATCGTCGGCGATATCGTCCAACGACAGATTGTGGCGTTTACGAGCGCTGGCCTCCAGATCGAATTGGATCTCGGCGAGGGGGACACAGCCCAGATCGATGGAGACGCTGCTCTCCTCGACATCATGGCCCTCAATCTGATCGGCAACGCGCTCAGCCACTCCCGGCCAGATACGAGCGTCGAAGTGTCCGTGATGCCTGAAACCGATGGCACAGTGACCCTGACCGTCTGCAACGAAGCCGATGGGCTCGATGACGATCTCGCGAGCCTCACCGACCCGTACCGCCGCGGTCTTCACGCGGAACGTGGGCACGGGCACGGGCTCGGTCTGACGATCATCCAAACCGTCGCTGCGGCCCACAATGCCACTCTGTCGATTGAGCGACTGAACGACGAGAGGTTTCGGGCGTCGGTTCACTTCCCAGCACCAGCGGTCTCGTCCGGTCAGAGTTGAACCCTGTCGATCTTGCGGGCGCCACCCGCGACGAACGCTGACCAAACGTTCTCCAAACATCGCCGATGCCATGCTCACCACATGAACACTCAGGCGTTGCCCCAGCCTCAGACGTCGCTCCAGCCACGTCGGCCCGGTCGATCCATCGGCCCGTGGCTGGTGACGGCGCTGTTGTTCATGCTCGCTTCGCTGCCGGTTGGCATGCGACTGGCCGACCCCGACGCCGCTGCCCTGGAAGACGCTGAGGCGGCTGCTGAAGTCGAGACATCTGAATCACCCGGGCCAATCGCCGCCGAACCGGGAGAGGCCGAGGAGCGCAAGGAACTGAGCGAAGAGCACGAAGAGCACGAAGGGGATGGGGACGGGGAAGCGGGACAGGCTCAAGTCGGCGGTGGGTTCCTCTCGCGCTTCTTGTCGAGCGACGGCATCGTTCCCCGAGTCTTGCTGCCAGTTCACATCGTGTTGAGCGGCCTCATGATGCTCGTCGGCCCGTTCCAGTTCAATAGCGTTGTTCGGCGACGTTGGTCGAAAGTCCACCGCTGGCTCGGCTACACCTTATTCCCTGCTGCGATTGGTGCTGGGGTTACCGCAATCATGATCACGTTCATCAACCCCAACCGGTTCACCACGTTGAACTTCCTTAGCAATTGGGTCTTTGGCGGGTGGCTCACCGCGACCGCAGTAATGGCCCTAGTTTCGATCCGTGGCCGAAAGGTTAGAAAACATCAGCGATGGGCCATTCGGGCGTTTGGAGCAGGCCTCACCGTTGCGGTTCATCGCCTTTGGGGGGTAGCCGCTCTGGCGTTACCGCCTCTTGATCCCGATGCCATTCCTGCCTCCGTAAAGGACGTTGTGCTGTCGCTAGCCACTATCGCAACCGCTGAGGTGCTGGCCCGAAAATCGGGAACACCCCCGATGGGGTCTTAGAAGAAAAAACCCAACTGTTAGGAGAAAAAATCAGCCCAGTGCGTTGGGATCGGCTGAGATGGTGCTGATCTCGAGCAGCACGGCTTGGAGCTCCTCAGCGATCTCAGCCGCGATGATCTCGGGGGCGGGCAGGTCGGAGCGACCCTGACAGCACGCCTAACCCGACTCGATACCCCAGAAGTCAACGAGTTTGTCGAGCCGTTCGGTTGGGAAGAAGTCCTCGGGGGGCGTCGGGTTGTCGCGCATGAACTGGTTGAACTGCTCGTAGAGCTCGTCCTTGGTGAGCCCGAAGTGTTTGTCGAGGGCTCCCTCGAATCCGAGGGCCCAAACATCTTCGTGAAGGCTGATGAACAGGGTCTCAAACGACGTCAGGTAAGCAAGGTAGAAGTTGAGGATCTCCATGTGGCTTGGACAGACCCACGTCTCGCGCATCTCTTCGAGTTCGCTGAAACCGGTGCACTCCTCCCACTCGTCGCCCTCACCGCGGATCGCCCGGCTCGCTTCCTCAAACTTCTGGGTCATGTTGCAGTTCGTCTGCGACGCGACCCGCTCCCATAACGGGTTATCGGGACCGTTGCCGGTCAGACGGGGGTCGCCTGCGCATGCCCCCTCGAGACCGAGGTCTTTGGTGATCTTCAGATCGTCGAAAACGTCGCGGAGGAACAAGGTGGGGAACACTTGAGCCTGCCCTTCGACGAACCAAGCGGGTGATCCGGTGTGGTTCCACCCTCCGCAACAGTCGGCGGGCATTCCGAGGGAGCGGCCAAGCGTGTGGGCTCTCTGCACGTGGTGGTAATACTCATGCACCCACCCGTTGATGGTCATGTACATGAACACATCCGTTCCGAAGTTTTCCCGATCCCACTCCCAATGCGGGTCGGTCAGCGGGTTCGGCTGATTGCAGAACGAGAAATCGTTGTAACCGTCGTACTTGTTCTCCCGACTAAGCCCTCCCAGACAGCTCCGACGGTCGTAGACGAGATCGATCGATGGGTCGAGCGGGTGGCCATCGTTGTCATAGAAGTAGCCGAATTGGTCGAGGGCCTCTAACGCTTCACTGTTGTCACCATCGACCTCGTAGGTGATGTGCACATACCGGTCATATCCGCCGACGTAATCGATGAGTTTCTGGTGAACGTCGGCGTGATACCGGCGGAGATCATCCGGTATCTCGGCTGAGAAGAGATAGCAGTGCTCCGGCTCGGATTTGGGCACATTCATGCCGATGTCCCTGAACACGTCATTGACCGAGGTGTCTCCATCGACGATCACCCGTGGGCTGATGACGCAGTCGACATTGTCCGAGACAACAACGATCGGCTCACCATCCAAGGTAAAGCCTCGGGTGCCGCTCTGGTCCTCACCGACTGCCTCGTCCTCCGGGTCACCCCCGTCAGAAGGGCCTTCCGTTGACGTGGATGTTTCGGCCTCAGAACCTCCAGCCTGATCCGCAGGCAGATCGGTTTCCGTGTCCGTTTCACCAGAGACCGAGGTGCTTGAGCAGGCAACTCCGAACAAACCCAGGATCAA
>JALRDI010000168.1 GCA_023257035.1 Ilumatobacteraceae bacterium
CCCACACGGATACACCGACACGTATCCGCCGTAATTGTTCGTTCGGGTTTCAACGGCAGTCACGTTAAGTGACACTGCGGTCACCCCAGACGACGGAATGCCGGCTGTTCCGATGACTTTTAGCCTGTAGGGGTCTGACGCTCCTGCAGTGTCGAGTGACCCAACACGGTCACCCGATCGTGTGTCAAGAATACGGGCCGGTGTGATCGGCACGAACGACGAAGTGTCGTTCGCCGCGTTCACACTAATCAACCCACCTGCACCAAGGGTGACCGCTACTGCGGCTCCGATCGCTGCCCATCGAGAACGAACCAATGAAGTCATGAACTCGAACCTAAATGATCGGGCAGTCACTCATAGACACGGGCGACGTGACGGTGAGACCCTGGTGCTACACCTTCACGACATGAACAACATCACCTTTCATCGTCGGCAGGGGAGTGCGGTGTTTATGCGTCCCCTCCGACACCATGTGTTTCTCGTCTTGTGACGGTTCCCTAGACCCAATGAAGCGGTTCTTCGTCCGTCGTGATTCGCACTCTGGACCACTCGGTGCTGACGTCGTCGGCCTCGCCATTCACATTCAGCCTGAAGCATCCAAGGTCAAGTTCGGCTGCTGGTCGTGACAACAGTTGGGCGACTGCAAGTGCTGCCTCGTGGGTTTCGAGCATGCGGGACTGCCACCGACCAAACACCTTGTCGTTTTCGGCGTATTCCTCTGTCATCGACGTACGAATGAAGGGGAACATCACTGAACAGGCACTTACCATGTCGGCTGATCGACCGAGATTGACTCGCAGTACGTCGGGAAGGCGGAGCACCGCCCAGTTCGCAATGACATACCCAGGAACCGCAACGCCAGGGTCGATCGCCTGTGATGACGAGACGTAGATGAGCTGGAGGGGACTGTTGTGGTAAATCGCCTCACCCGCCCACAGGTGTGTCCACGACAAGAATCCGTCGATCTTTGTATTCAACACGAGCCGAGATTGGGTGAGGTTCTCCATGAAGTCGGAACGCACCCGGGCACGACGTTCCCCCATATTTTCGTTATCGATTTCAGGAAGCGACCGACCGAACCGGTAACCGCTTTCGGTAAGGCCAGAGTTGCAGATGATGACGTCGGGTATGTGGCCACCCATCTGTTCGATGGTGTATGAGCGAGAGGCCCACAGGTCGGTATGGCTCGTGACATCCGCCTGAAGTGCAAACGCCTTCACGCCCTGCGCCCGAATTGCGTCAACAAGGTCAAATCCGTCGCGATAGCTGCTGTTGAAGTGCACCCCAACAACTTCGGCACCGTTCATTGCTGCAGCAAGTGCAAGACCTTGTCCAAGCCCGCCATCTTTTCCCGAGCCCGTGATGAGTACACGCTTTCCGGCGAACGCGTCCGCATGCACCCCTGCAAAGTCAAAATGTGCGATGTCAGCAGTAAACGCCATGTCTTCCCCTATGTTCTCCTGGCTCGCATGCACGGACCGACTGAGTTACGCGAGGGTAACAAAGGTCCCAACAAGCGTGAAAGTTCGACAGGGCGTTACGCATGGCGTAGCGGCTCATTCATGCGCCAATTGGTGCTCGGGTTCGCCAAAAACCGCGACCCGGCTAGCCGATGCGGTCGCGTTTCACCTCGATGCCGGCTTCCTCACGGTCCCACGTGTCGCCGGTAACTCCTTCACTCTTTAGTAGGTGTTTCTGGACCTTCTGCGTGGGTGTCTTTGGTAGTTCTGCGACGATGCGGATGAAGCGTGGGAGCATGAAATGCGCCATGCGTGGTTGTAGGAACTCGAAGAGTTCCTTGCTGTCGATGCGGCATCCGTCGACTGGCGCGACGACGATCATCACGTCGTCCTCACCGAGTTCACTCGCTACCGGTATCGCCGCCGCCTCGGCGATCTCAGGATGCGCAACGACCTCGTTTTCCACTTCGAATGATGAGATGTTCTCACCTCGGCGTCGAATGGCGTCCTTGATGCGGTCAACGAAGAAGAAGTTGCCGTCTTCGTCGTACTTGAATCCATCACCGGTGTGGAACCAGCCATTTCTCCAGGCCTTCGCAGTCGCTTCAGGGTTCTTGTAGTACCCGTGGTTCAGTGCCCACGGGCGGTCGCTGCGAAGGATGAGCTCACCGGTCTGGCCCGGAGCGACCTCGCAATCATTTTCGTCGACAACTCTGGCTTCAATGCCTGGCCGTACTTTTCCGCACAGCCCAGGGATGTTCGGGTGGAGGTCTGACATGAGGGGCGAAGAGACCTCAGTCATGTTGAAGGTCGTCATAGCATCCAGCTTGTAGCGCTTGGCAACGCTCATGGCCTCGTCGGTCCATGGCACGATCACGGTTGTGCGTAACGAGTGATCTTGCTCGCCCTCAAACTCTGGGAGGTTCAGCAGAAACGGCACCATTGCTGCAAGCAAACATGTGGCCGTGATGTTGTGGTCGCGGATGGTTGACCAAAATTGGTCGGTTCGGAAATGGGTATCAACAACACATGACCCGCCGTTGGCAAGGGTGGTATTGATGAACACAGTTCCCCCGACGTGGAAGAGGGGCAGATTGACCAGAATTCGGTCATCACCATCGAAACGTGGATTTGCTTCGGGCCCCATTGAGTAGCCCTGAAGATAAGAAGAAAGAACAGCCTTAGAGGGTCCGGTCGTGCCTGATGTGAAGATGATGTATTGCGTGTCCCACGGTTCGACAGGCTGTGGCATTTCGGCCAATCCAGTTGGCGGTGTCAGTGCTGATGCCGGGTGAATGGTGAGCCCTGCCACAGTGCTGGCATCAAAGTCGTCACTTCCGACGATCAACATGTCGGTAAGTGATGCGGTGTCGATGTCGTTCAGTCGCGTCGCAAGGTCGGCGTGGCAGATAATCAGCTGAGCGTCCGATGTTCGGACCTGGTGCTCGAGGATTCCGCCTTTGTAGGCGGTGTTGAGGGGAACGTAGACCGCTCCGAGGTAGTTGAGGCCGAACCAGGTAATCACGGCATCTGGCCCGTTTGGCTGCCAAGACAGCACGTGATCGCCTTTGGCGACGCCGAGGTCTAGGAATGCCTTAGCGGCTTGACGGGTTTGTTGAAGTGCCTCGCGCCATGTCCATGTCGGCCCATTTTGGAAGATGATTGCGATGTCGTCTGGCTTCTCTTCGGCCCACCGTTCGAGGAGGTGGCCTAGGACACATTCCTCTCGACCGAGCATACGGTGATCGAAAACCGCTGATTCGTCCAACATCAGAACCCCCTTCTGAGATGTTGACGCGACCCTACCCGCCAGCGGGTTCGCAGTTTCGACTGCAATTCAAGCTGCAACGTCACCTAGCGTCGACGTATGGCTCTTGACGCAATTCCCGCCGAGTTCGTCGGCACCCTCACCGCCACCACACATGAGGTCGAACGAC
>JALRDI010000170.1 GCA_023257035.1 Ilumatobacteraceae bacterium
TAATCGAACTCGATACCCTGGCCAATACGGTTTGGTCCGCCACCGAGAACAATAATTTTCGCTCGATCGCTTGGCGCGGCCTCACACTCCTCCTCGTAAGTTGAGTACATGTAAGCAGTCGCCGAAGAAAACTCGGCCGCGCAGGTATCGACTCGCTTATAAACCGGTCGCAAATTTAAAGCCTGGCGATGCGCTCGCACCGATGCTTCGGAATCACCCATGACGGCGGCAATTCGCTTATCCGCAAAGCCCTTGCGCTTTAAGTTGCGCAATTCCGCAAACTCAAGATCAGTCACCGAGCGACCCTCAAGTGTCCCCTCGAGGCGAACGATGTCCTCAATCTGAACCAGGAACCAGGGATCCACACCGGAGTAGCCGTAGATCTCTTCCATTTCAAAACCTGCTCTGAAGGCATCCGCGAGATACCAGATTCGCTCAGCACCAGGATGGGTCAACTGTTTTACTAGTTCGGCACGCGAGTCGTCGTCGGTAACGACCAATCGCGGCTCGAAACCCGCTGATCCGACTTCCAAGCCGCGCAGCGCTTTTTGAACAGACTCCTGGAAGGTACGACCAATGGCCATCACTTCACCCACAGACTTCATCTGCGTCGTGAGCTTGGCGTCCGCTGTCGCAAACTTCTCGAAGGCAAAGCGGGGTACTTTCGTGACGACATAGTCGATCGAGGGTTCAAATGACGCAGGCGTCACACCGCCGGTAATGTCGTTGGCTAACTCGTCGAGGGTGTAGCCAACAGCGAGCTTGGCGGCGACCTTCGCAATCGGGAAGCCCGTAGCCTTCGATGCCAATGCAGATGATCGTGATACCCGTGGGTTCATTTCAATCACGACAATGCGGCCTGTGTCAGGGCACTGTCCAAATTGAACGTTGGAGCCGCCCGTTTCAACACCAATCTCGCGCAGTACAGCAAGAGAGGCGTTTCGCATGAGCTGGTATTCCTTATCCGTCAACGTCTGAGCGGGTGCTACCGTGATCGAGTCACCGGTGTGGACGCCCATGGCATCGAGATTCTCGATCGAACAGACGATGATGCAGTTGTCGTTCTTGTCTCGAACGACCTCCATCTCAAACTCTTTCCAACCGATAAGCGATTCATCGATAAGCAACTCATTGGTTGGCGACAATTCGAGACCGCGCTTACAAATGGTCTCGAACTCCACTCGGTTGTAAGCAATACCACCGCCGGAGCCACCCATCGTAAAGGACGGGCGAATGATGCAAGGGAAACCGACCTTCTCGAGAACACCGAACGCTTCCTCCAGCGTATGGGCAATCTCGGCTCGAGGCGTTTCCAGTCCGATCTTCTTCATCGCAATATCGAACTTTTCGCGGTCTTCAGCTTTATCGATGGCCTCTTGTGTCGCACCAATCATCTCGACACCGTACTTAGCCAGTACGCCTTCGGCGTCGAGTTTCAGGGCACAGTTCAACGCTGTCTGACCGCCCATGGTCGGAAGCAAGGCACAAGGCCTCTCTTTTTCAATAATTTTGGCGACCGTCTGCC
>JALRDI010000268.1 GCA_023257035.1 Ilumatobacteraceae bacterium
GGGCTACTCCACATCGACATTCCAGCGATCGTGTCGAATCATCCTGATCTCGCCGAGACGGCCGAGCGGTACGGCATACCGTTTCACCATCTGCCAGTCACCGCTGAGACCAAGGCCGAGCAAGAGGCGGCCATCATGTCAATTGTTGAGGAACATGACATTGACCTCGTCGTACTTGCTCGTTACATGCAAATTCTTTCTGACGATCTCTGCAAGCAGCTTGATGGACGCGCCATCAACATTCACCACTCATTGCTGCCAGGTTTTAAAGGCGCCAAGCCGTATCACCAAGCACACGCACGTGGCGTGAAACTGGTCGGTGCAACCGCCCACTTCGTCACCGCTCAACTCGATGAAGGACCAATCATCGAACAAGACGTCGCCCGCGTAAATCACAGCCATACCGCGGCCGACATCGTTGAACTCGGTCAGGACACCGAACGCCTCGTACTTGCCCGCGCCGTTCGCATGTGGGCAGAAGATCGCGTTCTCCTCATTGGAGACCGCACCGTAATTTTCTCCTGAGCGGATCAGTAGCTGCGGGGCAAACCAAGCACGGTCTGGGCAATGAAGTTCAACGACATCTCTTGGCTCACTGGCGCAAGTCGCTGCAGGCGGGCCTCACGCCAAAACCGCTCTACCTGATATTCCGTTGCGTAGCCGAGACCGCCGTGGGTTTGCACCGCGCGATCGGCAGCAGTGAAGGCTGCGTCGGCTGCAAGGTATTTCGCTGAGTTCGCCTGCTCTCCACATTCCATGCCGTTGTCGTAGCGCCAGGCAGCTTCCATCATCGTCAGATACGCCGATCGAAGGTGGATGTGAGCATCAGCAAGCGGATGCGAGATTGCCTGATTGGCCCCGATTGGCCGGTCGAACACGACTCGCTCGCCGGCATAAGAGATCGCTCGTTTCAGAGCGACCTCACCGATGCCGCACGACATTGCAGCAAGTAAAATTCGCTCAGGGTTGAGACCATGCAGAATCTGTTGGAAGCCTCGGCCACGCTCACCGACGAGACGCCAACCTTCCACTGGAAGTTCGTCATAGGCAACCTCACAGGAGGCAACCGCATTTCGCCCAACCTTTGGGATCGGACGAATGTCGACGTACTTCGGGTCGAGTTCAGCAAGGAACAAGCTGAGACCACCAAAACGAGCTGACCCAGTAGCACCCTCTGGAACATCGTCGGTGCGGGCAAGAAGCAGCACAACTTCGCTCTCAAGTGCCTTTGACGTCCAGATCTTGCGACCCGAGACAACGAACCCACCCATGCCGTCGTCTACAGCACGGGTTGAAATGCGGCTCGTATCGGTGCCGGCATCAGGTTCAGTCACACCAAATGCGACGTGAAGATCACCAGTTGCCGCCCGAGGAAGGTACGTCGACTTAAGTTGATCGTTTCCGAACTTCACGACAGGGTTGAGCCCAAACATCGTGAGGTGCAACGCAGTCGAGCCGTTCATGCCGGCACCCGACGCTGCAACCCGATTCAGCACAAGCGCTCCCTCGGTGATACCGCAGCCACCGCCGCCGAACTCTTCAGGCACACAGATACCAACCCAACCGCCCGCAGCCATCGCCTCATAGAACTCCCAGGGAAACTTGTGCTCTGTGTCGCAGGTCGTCCAGTACTCGTCATTAAAGTCGGAACACACGCGGTCAACGCCTTCGATGATGGCTTCGTGATCTTCGTTCGGCCTGAAATCCACGAGTTCAGTATCCCATGCGTGCTGCCGTGGCTCACGAAGCGGCGCAGGTCTATTACGTTCTCTGCAGAGGGGGCACCATGGAACAGTTAACGAACGAGACCGTCGAGTTGTTGCAAACAATGATTC
>JALRDI010000332.1 GCA_023257035.1 Ilumatobacteraceae bacterium
GCATCGCTGTGGAGACTTGATCAACAACCCGAAGGCTTTCAGTGGGTAGACGACCAGAACGCCGAAGATTCGATCTACACATTTATTCGCCAGTCGCCAGAGCACAACGATGAACTGCTGGTCATCGCAAACTGGACGCCAGTTCCGAGGCCATTGTTTCGCGTTGGTGTCCCAGACCGATCGTCATGGCAACTGTGCCTCGATACAGATGAACATCGGTTTGGCGGAAGCGGGTATCGCTTGGCCCAAGACAGTGCGGTGTCGGTAGTTGCAGAACCCCTTGAGTGGCACGGTCGCCCAGCATCAATCACAGTCGACGTTCCTCCATTGTCGATGCTGTGGCTATCGAGGTTGACGCAATGACTGATGTGCAGCCTGAGGTATCAGTCGAAGATCGTTCACTTGCGATGAGTTGCGCCGTTCTTGGTGCAGCCGTGGGCGTCTTCGGAATTGCATTTGGTGTCGGTTCAGTTGCCGCAGGTGGCTCAGTTGCGATGACCTGCGTGATGTCGCTACTCGTCTTCACCGGAGCCTCGCAATTCTCCGCAGTGAGCGTGATTGCTGCAGGCGGCTCAACCGCTGCTGCCCTCGGGGGAGCGTCGCTGCTCGCTGCAAGAAACGCCGTTTATGGGCTCGCGATGTCTCGGACACTGCAAGGACCCTTGCTGTCTCGATTAGTTGCTGCGCAGATCACGATCGACGAATCGACAGCAATGTCAACAGCCCAGGAGCATCCTCAATCTGCGCGGTCCGCCTTCTGGTGGACCGGAGCATCGGTCTATGTGTTCTGGAATCTTGGAACCCTGATTGGCGCTCTTGCCGGAAACGCGATTGATCCAGAGCAGTTCGGTCTTGATGCGGCATTTCCGGCAGGGTTTGTTGCGATGGTTATTCCGCATCTGCGGCACAGAAATGGGCGCCGTGCGGCAGCGATCGGAGCAGTTGCGTGTGCGGTCACCATGCCGTTTTTGCCGGCTGGTGTGCCAATTCTGTGTGCATCCGTTGGCGTGCTGGTGGGGGTGAAGAAGCCATGACATGGACTCTGGTTCTCGCGCTTTCGGCAATCGCGTACGTCTTCAAAGTCACCGGGCTCGTTATCGTCGGAGGTCGTCAACTTCCAGCAGTGGTTAACCGTTGTCTTGGTCTGATTCCTGCTGCGTTGGTGTCAGCCTTGATCGTGAACTCGACGCTTGGCGGTGATGACGGCATGGTGTTCGACGCCCGTGCAATTGGTGTTGCTGCTGCAATCCTCGTGGCGGCTAGGCGGGCACCCCTCGTCGTGGTGATCGTCACGGGAGCAGCGATAACTGCGCTCGCTCGCGCAGCCGGAATTGCCGTCTGAAGAGCGCTTAGCTGCTCAGTGAGAGGGTTGAGGCTGTCTCGCGAAGGGCTGAAGCAGCAGCTTCGGGTGGTACAACGTTGATCATCACACCGGTTCCGCGCTCAAAGCCTGCTTGAGTGACGAGATTGGGCCAAATATGAATGTGCCAGTGATACTCGCCGTCGTGATGATGTGGAGCGCTGTGGAACCCAACGTTGTATGCAACGTCGCCAAGTGTTGAACTCAAGACCTTCATGGCATCACGGAGACTTCGGCCAATTCCTGCGAGGTCATCTTCTGAACTTTCTTGAAGATGCGCATGGTGATGCTTTGGAAGAATGAGCAGCTCGTAGGGGGCACCGCTCCAATAGGGGCAGACAACGAGCACTGCGTCATTTTCGAAGACAACACGGTCTTCGGTGGAGCGTTCCGCTTCGATCGTGGTGCAGGCAACACAACCACCCGAGAACCGAGCAAAGGCGCGCTCTTCCTCAAGCATCTCGCCTGGAACAAATGGCAGCCCCATGAGCTGTCCGTGAGGGTGAGCAAGAGAGGCACCTGCTTCACGCCCGTGGTTCACAATGGCCTGGGTGTAGCGGATGTGTGGCATGTCGGCGTGAGCTTCGAATCGACGACGGAGGGCAACCATGAACTGCTCGGCTGCGTCATCGTCGAGCTCGCCAAGATTTGTTGTGTGGTCGGGGCTGTAGACGAAGACCTCGTGTAGGCCGGTGCCCTCGGCTGTCACGTGAACAGGACCTTCGTTGTGGACGGAGAAGCCATCGTCGCCGGTGAATGCCGGGTAGAGGTTTGGCACCACGCGAATGTTCCACGCGCCCGTCTTATCGATCGTTTCGAGAGCCGGGGGAGTTGCTTCTTCGTTGCCGGGACAGAACGGGCATGGGCGCTCATCTGGGCCGTCGATGACTGCGTTCCGAGGTGCGAAATCGGTTGGACGTTGCGCGCGCCCCGGAACGATGGTGACCCAACGGCCGGTGAATTGATTGAGACGTAGTTCGCTCACAGAATCTTCAGGATATGAGCGAAATCAGGCGGTTTGGTGGCATTAACGACATCAGTTCACTTCGAGCGACAGTACATCGTGAGGTGTCGTCCAGTCGCAGGGTCAAATTGTGACCGGCTCGCATCATTGAATCGAGCCAGAACTGAGAGCCCTGAAGCCGATGCCATTGCATCGAGTTGCTCCACTGATGAGTAGCGAATGCTCCACGGCCGCAGTCGAACCCCGTGCTCCTCGGTGAACTCAACAAATTGCCCCTCGACCAATTGATCGGCACTGTGATGCCGAGAAATCGAGAGAACAACATTTGTTGTAGTCATTGACTTCACCGACACATCGTCAACCGTTGCGTCATCTGGCTGACTTGGTGGAGCAAGCCCCTCAACGACAAGGACTCCTCCATCGGTGAGCGCGTTGGAGCACTTATGAAGACACTCTTGCTGACGGGCATGTGACTCAAGATTGAACAGTGTGTTGAACCCGATGAGCACGACGTCGAACGGCCCGGCCGGCATGTCATCGACCATGTCGCCAGTGACTACAGAAATGCGGCTGTCGGTATCTGCAGAGCGAAGGCGGTCAAGCATCGCGGAACTCGAATCAACCCCTGTGACGTCGAATCCGCTTGCCGAAAGTGGGATTGCGAGGCGGCCCGTGCCAACTCCGAGTTCACACAGGTTGTGGCCGGGGGAGAACTCGGTGATCAGTTCAACCAGTGCTGTTACATCGCTGAGGTCTCGGTACCAGTCGTCGTACACATCTGCAAACGCATCGCCGTAGGTGTGAGATTCGTAACCCTCCACACCTGCAAGTTAGCGACAGGTTGGCCACAACGTGTCTAGCCTTGAGGTCGTGGACGTCACGTCGACATATCTTGACCATGCGGCAACGACCTCGATGTATCCCGAGGTGTTTGATGCGATGCGCCCTTGGCAAGAGACTCACTTTGCGAACCCCAGCGGAAGTCATCGAGCGGCAAGAGTCGCGCGTCAGGCTGTTGATGAAGCTCGAGAAGTGGTCGCAAATGCTCTCGGAGTGAATACAGGAGATGTGGTGTTCACCGGTGGTGGCACCGAGTCAGACAATTTTGCGATCTCAGGATCGGTTCGATCGCGTGGCGGCATTGCGGTCTGTTCAGCAATTGAACACCACGCAGTACTTGATCCGGTTCTGCACCACGGAGGTGTCACAGTTGCGGTGACCCAAGATGGCCAGGTCGATATCGACAATCTTCGACATGTTCTCGAGAGCGTTATTGCGTCAGGTGAACAGATTGCAGTTGTGTCGGTGATGGCAGTGAACAATGAAGTTGGTTCGATCAACGACATTGCTGCGGTCGCAGCCGTGGTTCGTGAAGTTGCTCCCGAGGCATGGCTGCACACCGATGCAGTGCAAGCAGCTTGTTGGGTCGAGCTGTCACAGATCACCGGACATGTTGACCTTCTTTCGCTAAGTGCTCACAAATTTGGTGGCCCAAAGGGTGTCGGTCTGATGGTGGTAAGTAACGGCGCAACACCTGAGCCACTGCTACTCGGCGGAGGTCAAGAACGCGGTCGCCGCTCGGGAACGATCGACGTTGCGGGCGCCGTTGGCGCCGCCACAGCGCTACAAAAAACAACGTCAGAGCGTGACCAGACTTCTCAGCGCGTGCTGGCGCTTCGTAATGAACTTCTTGATGCATTGGTGCACATCGAAGGTGTTGTCGAAACCGTGTCCCGTGAGCACACGGTTCCGGGAATCGCTCACATCTGTCTCAATGATCTAGAGAGTGAGGCGTTGCTCTTCATGCTCGATGCCGCTGATGTCTATGCAAGCGCAGCCTCAGCGTGTGCAAGTGGGGCGATGGAGTCATCGCATGTGCTCTCTGCGCTCGGTATCTCTGACGACCTTCGTCGCGGCGCCCTTCGGCTGTCGCTCGGACACACTACGACCTCAGGTGACATCGATCGTGCGATAACAGAAATCACCCGAAGTATCGGCCTCTTGCGCGAACGCCGAGCCGCACGAAAGCAGCGTGTCTGATGCGGGTCATGATTGGTATGAGCGGCGGTGTTGATTCGTCGGTGGCGGCTGCCCTACTTCACGAACAGGGTCACGAGGTTGTAGGTGTGACGATGCGGCTATGGGGTGGCGAAAGCGACACTGGATGCTGCAGTGTGTCCGACGTCGACGATGCGAGACGGGTTGCCCAGCAGATTGGTATCGAACATGTCGTCTTCAACTTTTCTGATGAATTCGATGAGCACGTCGTTCAGCCCTACGTTGACGCACATCAGAAGGGGATTACCCCGAACCCGTGCATCGAGTGCAACCGTCATCTCAAGTTCGAACGACTCGCTGAACGAGCAGACGAACTTGGCTTCGATGCTGTCGCCACCGGGCACCACGCTCGTATTGGCGCTCATGCGAATGGGCGCCTTCGCCTAGAGCGTGGGGCAGACCTCGCAAAGGACCAGAGCTACGTTTTGCACATGGTGACAGCGGAGGGGCTTGAGCACACGAGTTTTCCGATCGGTCACATGACAAAAGACGAGGTGCGTGAGCATGCGGCACGTCTCGGGCTTCGAACTGCCGGCAAACCTGACAGCCAAGATGTCTGTTTCGTGAGTCGCGCCGATGGCCGAGAACATTTTCTTGGCAACAGAATTCCGCTCCGCACGGCACGAGTGGTTGATCGAGATGGCACGCAGGTTGGCGAAGTTCCATCGGTCGAGATGGTGACCCTAGGTCAGCGTCGCGGTCTTGGCACTCCCGGTGGTGGTCCGGTCCGATACGTCATCGGAGTTGATGCCTCGAGTGACCAACCAACTGTCATCGTTGGAGATGCTGACGACCTTTTGGTGAGTTCTCAGATTGTTCATTCGATGACATGGGTTGATGACGCCTTCGAAGGTGAGGCCTTAGCTCAGACGAGTGCGCACGGTGACCCACGGCCCTGCCAGGTGACATCAATCGGTGAGCGAGAGGTGCAAATTGACTGGGATCTGCGCTCAACCCGTATTGCCCCCGGCCAGAGTGTTGTGCTGTATGACCCGACAAATACATGGGTGATCGGCGGCGGCATCGCTCAGCGTTCGCCACTTTGAATTAGGGCAACGTCTCAGCGAGGAGATCGCAGCGCCTCAAGTGCAGCGCCTGGCCGACTTGGGGCGATCAGGGCTGCAGTGAGATGAATGGCTCGACCCTCCGGCGTTTTGCGTCCCGCTGCCAACACCACTGTTTCGCTGGAGTGCAATGAGATTTCTAACGCCGGGCCAGTGGCTGGACCGGTGAGATCGGCTGCCTCGGTCGCAGCTGGTGCGAGGGTCGCTCCAGACACCACGTGAGATCTCCACATAGCGGTCTCCATCAGCACCAGGGGATCGTGAACCACGACACCTGCAGGCACAAGGACGAGCCAGCGGCAGGAGAGTCGATGCCAACGGGTGGAACCGAGGACTGCGAGCCCAGCGGCAATGGCGCCGAGCACGATTGCAAGGGCCGTCTGTGAGCGCTCAGCGGAAATCACGGCACACAACGCAAGTGCTGCTGACAGCAACCAGACAATGACCGCCGGGATTGCAAAGCCGAGCGGGGGACGCAGTGGGAAGCGTCGCTCTGATCCATAGGCCGCAAATTGCACCCAGCGTTGGCCTACCTCGGCAGTGAAGACTGAATAGGTCGCAATAAGCGATGTGAGCAGGCCGATCGTGCCGAGCGTTGTGTTTCCACCAGCAATGAGCACGACGGCGGCAGCAGGAATGCCGAGTGGCAGTGTCGTGCGCGCCAACGTCAATGTGATCGGTGAGCCAACAAAAACTGCAACAGCCCCAATTACCCAAAGAATCCACGTCGAGATGATGACGGTGAGCCCGGTATCGAGATCGTCGATCGCTTGGCTGAGCGCGACTGCAGTCGCTGCCCAAGCCAGCCGCGTCAACCATGTGAGGATGGTTGGAATTTCGAGTTTCGACGTCGTTGAAGCCATCGCTCTCCATTCTGGCGGGTATTCGCGTCCGAGGGTACGTACGAGTCGTGAAAGAGCAAGTGGGCGTGCAACGATGGCGATATGACGAGGTCACTCGACGGAGTAGCCCCAGGGGCGACCTTGGGGGTGGGGAGCCTTCCTCACCGGAGCGCGTCCGCTGCCGTTGAGTTCTCTGTCAACAACTTCGATCTCCCAGTCGTTCCTCGACTCCCGCGGCGCTCTGGGGCAGAGTCACTTGCTAACCAGGCATTGGTCGGTGTCCCAGGAATTGAGATGGGGCCATATGGAACGCTCGCTGTCGATGTTGCTCGACTCGACCCAGAAGCACCAGTGACCACCGACCTCCTTACCGACAACTTTGTTGGGTTTCGAGCATTCACCGAACTTGCTCCCGGTTTGGGCGTTGACGGTCGAACCTTCAAATGGCAAGTGGTTGGTCCCGTCACGCTTGGATTGACCCTGCTTCGGGCGGGTGCGCCAGCCCATCTCGCATTTCGAGTAGCCACCCAGGCTATTAACGAGCACGTAGCGACGCTTGGGTCAGTTCTGGCTGGAGTGCTTCCGAACTCGACCCAACTGATTGTCTTCGATGAGCCGCTGATGGTTGATTTGATGTCAAACGACTTCCCGCTGGCTCCTGATGTTGTCGCCGACATGCTCTCTGGCGTCATGGCATCTGCTCAAACGTTTGGAGTAGTTGGGTTGCACTGTTGTTTTGAAGCTGACTGGCCGTCACTGCTCGAGGCCGGCCCGCAGGTGCTGTCGATGCCTGCGACAGAAGCCGTGGTTGACGTGAGCGGATACCTCGACAGGTTCATGCAGAACGGTGGCCGAATCGCTTGGGGCGCAGTTGGCACTGAAGGACCAGTCGGCGTGTCGGCGAGTCGGTCCTGGAAAGCGCTCAGCGGAATTTGGTGCAAGATGGTTCAGCGAGGCACTGACCCGGGAATGTTGCGTGCGCAGAGCCTTCTCTCGCCACAAAGTGGCCTTGCGTCGTACGCGCCAGGCGTGGCAGAAGAAATTTGCAAATCGCTACATGACATCTCGTTGAGAGTGCAAGACCAAGCATCTGCAGCGAAATTGGTTCTCGGCGCATAGCCGTTTTGGCCGCTGGGTTCTCCCTACACTCGTCTCATGGCCGAAGAGATTCGACGCACCGCATCGCCTGAAGATGCACGTGATCGAATCAACGAGTTAACAGCAATCGTTTCTCGACATAACGCTCTCTACTACGAGCACGACGCTCCAGAGATTCCAGACGGCGAATATGACCTGTTGGTCAACGAACTCAGAGATCTGGAGGAACAGTTTCCGGAGTTTGCAGAGACGACCTCTCCTGGTAAGACCGTTGGTGGCGCGCCGAGTGCAACGTTTGCTCCGGTGCAGCACGCAATCCCAATGACAAGTCTCGACAACGCAATGGATGTCGACGAACTCCGGGCCTGGGGTGATCGTGTGCAGAAGTCACTCGATGGTGAGAGCGTGAGATTTGTCTGCGAGCTCAAAATTGATGGACTTGCGATGAGCATTAGGTACGTCGACGGAGAGATGGTGACGGCGGCCACTCGCGGTGACGGTCGAGTCGGAGAAGACGTCACTGCAAACGTGAAGACCATTGCGGTGATCCCACAGCGTTTGGCTGATGCTCCACCGGTAATTGAGGTGCGAGGCGAGGTGTATATGCCTCGAGAGGTATTTGATGCGTTGAATGCTGATGCTGAACGAACAGGTGACCGAGCGCTTGTCAACCCTCGAAATGCTGCGGCAGGCTCACTGCGTCAAAAAGACTCAGCAGTCACCGCTCGACGAAAGCTTGCATTTTGGGCCTACCAGATCGGTGATCGCCAAGGTGGTCCACAACATTCGACGCATGAGGAGGCACTTGCCTACATCGGCGACTTAGGTTTCCCGGTGAATCCTGAAGTGAGGGTGCTCGCATCATTTAGTGAGGTCATCGAGTTTTGTGAGGCAGCGATTGAACGTCGTCATGACCTTGGCTACGACGTCGATGGTGTCGTGATCAAAGTGGATGATCTTGCACAACGTGAACAACTTGGATTCACATCGCGGGCTCCTCGCTGGGCGATTGCGTTTAAGTTCCCACCGGAAGAGCGCACGACCACACTTCTCGATATTCGAGTCTCGGTCGGTCGCACCGGCAGAACGACGCCGTATGCGGTTCTTGAACCCGTGTTCGTCGATGGATCGACGGTGTCGATGGCAACACTTCATAATGAAGATCAGGTTCGGATCAAAGATGTCCGCCCTGGTGACACGGTGATTGTTCGCAAAGCGGGAGATGTCATTCCAGAGGTCGTCGGCCCGGTGCTTTCCGAGCGACCAGACGGTGCGGTTCCCTGGTCGTTCCCGCAGCACTGTGAATGTCCGTTAGGGAGCGAGTTTGTGCGTCTCGACGGAGAGGCAGATACCCGATGTGTTGAACCGAAGTGCCCATTTCAGAGAGATCAGAAGATCATGTATTGGGCGAGCCGTGGCGCAATGGATATCGAAGGGCTTGGTGAACGGACCGTCGTGCAGCTCACCGAACGAGACCTTGTGGGCGATGTCGCAGGTTTGTACCAACTGTCGGCTGACGATGTTGAGGGTCTTGAAGGGTTTGCACGGCCGAGTGCAGAGAAGTTGATTGCAGCAATCGACGATTCGCGTCGACAGCTTGCATGGAGGGTGTTGACCGGATTTGGCATTAAACATCTTGGTCCCACCGTTGCGCAGTCGTTGATCTCAGAATACGGATCAGTGCGGGCAGTATTTGCTGCCTCAGAAGATGAATTGTCGTCGGTTGATGGAATTGGCGAAGTTATTGCCCAATCGATTTCTCGGTGGTGGGATAACACGGTCAACCGTGACCTCGTTGATCGTCTTGAGGCAGGCGGAGTGGCGCTCGACATCGTTGAAGGCCCTCCGGGAGACGGAGAGGCCTTCGAGCAAACCCTTGAAGGTCGTGCGGTTGTCATCACCGGAACAGTGCCTGGATACAACCGCGAGGAGGCGGGCGCTGCGGTTGTCGCCCGAGGTGGGAGTTCGCCGGGCAGTGTGTCGAAGAAGACGTTCGCCCTTGTTGTCGGCGATGGAGCCGGCGCATCCAAACTCGCGAAGGCAGAAACCCTCGGAGTTCCAATCGTTAGCGCCGCTGAATTCGAGGAGTTCCTTGAATCAGGACAACTTCCTTCAACGTCTCACTAGACAACGTTGAAGTACCAGGTGAACACCCGTGCTCGTTCACGTCCGTCTTCGATCGGCCAGAAAATGACATCCACCCGATGGCTGCCTGAATCAAACCTGTCGATCGGCCCATCAGGAGATGGAGCGTAGGTCAGGGTGTAGTTACCTGGCTCGAAGACCGTGACAACGGGAACGGCAACTTGCTCGCCGGGTTCAACAGTTTCTGTCTGGATCTCTGAGAGATCGACAGTTTCAATTTCAACACCATCGATTACGAGAACTCCAGTGAGACCCGACGCAAGGTCGACAAACACGTCGGTCTGGGCGAGGGCCTGCTCTGCATCCGGAACCGGTAGCACCGACTCGATGGAACTGGGTAATGCTGCACGATCGTCGCCGGTAACGCTGACGAGCACGCCTCGGGTGACGAGCACGAGCCCAATGGCAACGAACAAACTGACGATGATGAGAGTTCTGTCAGAGCGCTGGCGTTGAGGTGTGAGGTTGGTCTCTGCAGCAGTTGAGTCGTCAGATGTCACCTCTCCATCGTGCCATCAATCTGCGCTCGACCCCAACCGCAGGTCAATCCGAGATAGCGTCATGGCGCTGTGGAAATTGATCCCCTCGAACCAGAGACTCGACTGAACGAACTCATCGGCGGCCGCTATCGCCTGACA
Organism: Ilumatobacteraceae bacterium; assembly: GCA_023257035.1. GTDB lineage: Bacteria > Actinomycetota > Acidimicrobiia > Acidimicrobiales > Ilumatobacteraceae > Casp-actino5. The sequence goes on from JALRDI010000332.1 coordinate 10,170, forward strand.
TCGTTCATTGCGAAGGGCTCGGCTATTTCGATTGCTGACGCGTGGGATGAAACCGACCAGCGTCCGGTTCTTGTCCGATTGATTCGCCGTCGGATCATGGCCTCACCGGGCTTCGTTCACTCATTTAGAACAGCGATGTCGTCAGCGGCGCTCGTGTCTCACCCGAACCTGATCGCAATTTTCGACTGGGGTGTGCATGAGCGAAGCGACGGGAATCCGCCAACTGGCTACGTGGTTACCGAACGTCTTGAGGGTGGCAGCCTCCGCGACATTCTTGACCGTGGCCGTCGGCTCTCTTATTCTCAGGCGCTGCAAGTTGGCCTCGACCTCTGTCATGGGCTTGCCGAAGCTCATCGCCAAGGGCAGGTGCATGGTGAGGTAACCCCCTCGAAGATCGTGTTCGGAGCTGATGGTCGGGCGCGTCTCGTCGATCTGGGGCTTGCAGCACCGATGCAGGCTGCGCTGTGGTCGGTCGGAGGCGGGCCAGAAAATCACATGGTCTTGTACACCGCTCCCGAAGTGGCGGAGGGCAAGTCGGCAACATCACTGTCGGACATCTACGGGCTCGGTCTCGTCTTGGTTGAAACGCTCACCGGAGCTGTGCCATTTTCTACAGACTCAGCAGCAGCGACTCTGCGAGCAAGAATTGGTCGGCTGCTCCCCGTGAGCGCCGACTTGGGTCCACTTGCTCAGGTGCTTGAACACGCAGCCCGACCGACAGTCGAAGAACGGGCAAGTGCAGTCGAGCTCGGGTTGGAGTTGGTAGGTGTAGCCCGACGACTTCCTCGGCCTGAGCCGCTCCCACTCGTCATGTCGTTTGAACCAGCAACCGCGACCATTCCGGAGGATGAGTCGCTCGAGGCTGAGGTTCCAACACCTTCGAATCCTGCCGAGCCAGTAATGCCGGAACCGCCCCAGGGGGTTCCGGCGACTATCCCAGCCACATCTGATTCGAGTGCTTCTGACGACGAGAATGGTCGCGAAAGTCCTGCGAATGTCGAGCAGCAGCCGTCCTCAGACAGCGTGAGTGCTCAGCCGCAAACTGCTGCCCCTTCTGTCCCCGCGGGGTCGATGCCGCGGCGCGTGTCGACTTCTCGTCGCCCTCGCTGGGTGATGCCCGTTGCCGCACTTGTTGCAGTTATCGCGGCGGTGATAGGGGCTCGTGTCCTGCTCGCTACACCGGTTTACGAGGTTCCCGTTCTGTCAGGAATTGCCGAAGCTGAAGCGCTCAACATCGTCACTCCCTTTGAATGGTCAGTGTCAGTGACATATGAGCGTTCTGATGAACAACCGGTCTCGGGTGCTGTCATTCGTACGAACCCGGCAGCAGGGGAACAATTGCGCGAAGGTGGAATCTTTGCCGTTGTGGTGAGTGAAGGGCCGGTTTTGCGAGAACTCCCTGAGGTCACTGCGATGCAAGGTGCTGACGCACTCGATCTTCTCGATAGTGCAGGGTTTCAGCCGTTTACTGAAATTGTCTATAACGAAGTAATCGAAATTGGAGAAGTCATCAGTTGGGAAATTCCTGATGACCCGGCAATCCAAGCGGGCGACTCAGTTGAACCAGGAACCCTCGTTCGTCTGGTGCTTTCCGGAGGCCCTGCGCCGCGCGAGGTTCCAAATGTCGTTGGTCTTATCGTTGGCGTAGCGAGGGCTCAACTTGTCGGCACCGCACTTCGGATCGTCGAAGTTGAAGAGATATATGACGATGAAACTGAAACCGGTCTTATCCTCTCGCAGTCTCCTCAACCAGGTGAATTGCTTGAACGAGGAGGCGCGATCGAAGTGTCTGTTTCACTTGGGCCAAATCTCATCGCGTTCCCGTCCGTGCCTGCGAACTCAAGTTTCGAAGATGCACAGAAATTACTCACCGATGCGGGATTCACCGTCGAACTCATACTGGGTGCGGCGGATGGTGATGTTGAAGAGATCACCATTGATGGCGACCGGCCGTCGCCGGGCGACGAGTTCCCTAATGGCACTCAAGTTGACATAGTTGCGGCCTGAGAGGGGTTTTTGCTCTACCGATCACTCGTCGAGGTCGGTGATCGCCAAAATCTCTTCTGCAACAGTTAGTGCAAGTTGATCCTGCGGGGTGGTTGCCTGCATCGCCATCACTTTCATGAGGTCGCCCTCAACCTGGATGCCCCCAGACATGAATGCCTGCATCGCCTTGGCGGGATCCCGCTCAACAAGCAGTGCTCGGGCTGTTTCGTAACTCAATGTGATTGTTGCATCGGGCTCATCGAGGTGCCCAAGATCGAGATCGACATCGCCATTTGAGGTGTCAATGTGTGCATACAGATCGCCATCGCCAAATGGAACATCGGTGATGACTTGATTGACCTTCACCGCAACCTCGATTGGGGCGGTCTGAGAGGAATAGCGCTCACGAATTTCGCGAGCCGCGTCGATCCATTCGGGGGAGAGAAAGGGGAAGCTCACGCCGTGAGAATACCCGGCGCTGGTTCACAACGAGAGATGCTGCACCGATGTGGTGATCGATTCAAGGAAGTCGCTGTCAAGGTCGTAGCCAAGTCCTGGAGCGCTCGGCACAGCCACTTCGCCGGAGTTGACTTCGATCGGGTCGAGAACAATGTCGCGAGAATAGAAACGACGAGACGCGGAGATATCTCCCGGAAGTACGAAGCCATCAAGCGCGGCGAGTGCGCAGTTTGCGGCTCGTCCAATTCCAGTCTCGAGCATGCCTCCACACCACACAGGTATTCCGTTTGCGACGCAGAGATCATGAATTCGAACTGCTTCGAGATACCCGCCAACCCGACCTGGCTTGATGTTGATGATTTCTGCGGCGCCGATTGCGATGGCATCCTCGGCTTGCACGAATGATTCGATCGACTCATCGAGGCATACAGGGGTGTCAATCGCTGCCGCCAGATCGCGGTGGCCAAGCAAATCATCGGTATCGAGTGGTTGCTCGATGAGGAGCAGATCGTACGCGTCGAGTTGTCGGAGATGTTCGAAATCTCGTCGCGTGTACGCCGTGTTGGCGTCAACCTGAAGGCCCATTTCGGGTCCGATGAGTTCGCGTACGAGTCGAACAGGTTCGATATCCCAACCAGGTTCAATTTTCAGTTTGATCCTTGCATAGCCATCATCTACGTAGCCTTGGACGGCCGATAGCAGTGCATCGATTGACGAGAAGATTCCGACCGATACACCGCTTGGAATTGTCGCCCGAGAACCTCCGAAGCGCGCATGTAGGTTGATGCCCTGAATCCTCAATTCGGCATCGAGCACTGCCATTTCGATAGCGGCTTTCGCCATCTGGTGGCCTTTGATCGGCTTGAGAATCTCAGCAATGTCTCCCGCAATGAGGTCGCCTCGCTGACTGATGCGAGGTGCGATGAATTCAGAGATCACTGTCTCTACTCCCGCTACATATTCGGGGGAGTACAAGGGTTCGCTCATTGCAACGCACTCGCCCCAGCCGACAGTTCCGTCATCGCTCGTCACGCCAATGAGCAAAATCTCGCGGGCGGTTTGTTCCCCAAAACTTGTTCGAAATGGAGTCACCAATTCAAGGTGAATTCGTCGAAGTTCGATGTTGCTGAGTTTCATAGCGGCCTTTCAAGTTGATATGAGCCATCTTTGGTAAATCCAACGACAACAAACCCGTTGGCGAGAGCGGTAGTAAGCGCATCACGAACCTCCTGGCGCCATTTAGCTGTGGCCTGTGGATCGGTTCGGCGCAATGTGACAATGTCTTCTGGTGTTGCGACTTCTTGTCGACTGTCAGGATTCGTGGGGGTCTTGGCTCCTGAGTCATCGACGCGCCATGCGACAAGAACACGATCGCTTTCGTCATTGGCGTTAATCGAGTCGGTCATCGTCCCGTAGAAATTTGGAAGATACTCAGCGACTTCGCCACCGAGCACACCAATGTTGAACCACGCATTCGTTCGAACGAGAGGATCGAAAGTCCAAGTAATCCAAGAGAGTCCGCGTTCGAGAGCCCATTCCCGCTGATGAGACTTCATCAGTCGGCCGAGCCCGAGATGGCGCGCGCCGGGCAGCAGTCCTGTGACATGGCTATGAAGGGCTGATTCACCCTGATGGTGGGCCAACCAACCAAATGATGCGCCAACAATGCGCCCATCCTCAAAAGCACCAGAGATGTAGCCCCCAGAGTGTTGAACCGCTCTCAGCATCTCGCGGCTCACGATTGGAGTGTTCGAGCCCCACACTTGCATGAGAATTTCTGATGCCGCCTCTAGATCAACAGGGCTCGACAGCAGGCGAACTTCAACATCGTTCGGTGATAATTCGCCTTGAAGAGACGCCATATCCCAACGGTAGTCACTCGACATCAAGAGTCAGCCATGGGCAGGTGTGGTGTGACACTTTGTACAGACTGCCCGATTCGGTTGTAGGAGAGGCTTCTGCGGGGTAACGATGGCGGGTCTATGGCACGCATTCTTGTGACTGAAGCAATCGCCCCAGGTGGGCTCGATCGTCTGCGCGCAGCCGGTCACGACGTCGACGTCCAAGAAGGGCTGTCAGATGGAGAATTGAAGTCAGCCATTGTTGGCGCACATGCCTTGATTATTCGATCGGCGACCCAGGTAACTGCAGAGGTGCTCGCAAGTTCTGATTCGTTGATTGCGGTGGGTCGAGCGGGAATTGGTCTCGACAACGTCGACGTGACTGCCGCCACTGAATCTGGCGTGATGGTGATCAATGCTCCCCAGTCGAACATCATTTCTGCAGCAGAGCACACAATGGCGCTGTTGCTGGCTCAGGCACGAAATGTCCCACAGGCTCATTCAGCGCTTGTTGATGGCCGTTGGGAGCGCTCAAAGTGGGAAGGTGTCGAGCTCGCCGACAAGACCCTCGGGATTGTCGGGCTCGGACGAATCGGCAAGCTTGTCGCCGACCGGGCTCGGGCATTTCAGATGCGAATTGTCGCGTTC
>JALRDI010000335.1 GCA_023257035.1 Ilumatobacteraceae bacterium
TCAATTGCCACCGCCTACTTCACTCGCATGGCAGAGCACAACCAGGCTGGCAGGTCAAAAGAGTTCAAGATTGATCTGACAACCGGACTTCGAGTGATCGCCCTGGTGAGCGTGATTTCGAGCGCGGTGCTAATTGTTTTGAGCTATCCGGTGGCAAGAGTGTTTGTTGGCGAGTACCCATCGACAGCTGCACTTGGCAATGTGATTGCCGCCTTCATGATCGGACTGTTGCCGTTTAGCTTCGTCTACATGATGCAGCGAGCCTTTTTTGCACTTGAAGACACGAAAACACCGTTTATCTTCACCTCAATCCAAATCGCGATCCACATCACAGGCTCGATAACCGCAGGCTTCCTGGCGCCCAAAGAGATTCTTGTTGTCACGATCGCCTTGATTACGGCATTCTCGATAACCATCCAGGGGCTTATCGCCTACAGCCTCCTAAAGCGACGAATTGGAACGCTCTCGGGCTTTGGTGTCACTCGATCGATCCTGAAGTTTGCAATCGCAGCCGTTCCGGCAACCGCAGCTGGAGTCGGCACTCTCTGGCTCTTAGGGGGCATCGGGGCAAGCTCATTTGCCGTTGACACCGTCCTCAGCGCAGTCTTGAGCTGCGTTTTGGTAGCAACCCCGATGGCCGCTGTCTACCTCGGGACCCTTGCGCTTCTGAAATCGCCTGAACTTCGGGAAATCTTTGGTGGTCTAAGAGGTAGGTTTGGTCGGGCCAACAAGTAGACTTGAAATAAATAGACAACCATCTATGTTTAGATGCTCGAGGAAATAAATGCGCGACGTAATCATCATTGGATCTGGCCCAGCGGGCTACACGGCAGCAATCTATGCGGCCAGGGCTCAGCTAAACCCACTGCTAATAGCCAGCAGCGTGGAGCCCGGTGGTGAGCTGATGAAGACCACCGAGGTGGAGAACTTCCCCGGTTTCCCCGAGGGCATCATGGGTCCGGAACTCATGACGAACTTCAGGGCGCAAGCGGAACGGTTCGGCGCGGAGTTCATCACCGAGAAAGTGACCCGAGTCGACTTCTCCGAGCGTCCGTTCCGCGTCTGGGTGCGCGACGACGAGTACCGGGCCGAATCAGTGATCGTCTCGACCGGAGCGCGATCGCTCATGCTCGGGCTCGAGGCAGAACAGCGTCTCATCGGCCACGGGCTCTCCACCTGCGCCACCTGCGACGGTTTCTTCTTCCGAGGCCACGAGATCGCCGTCGTCGGCGGCGGGGACTCCGCCATTGAGGAAGCCACCTTCCTGACGAAGTTCGCCGACAAGGTCACGATCATCCACCGGCGCGACGAGTTCCGCGCCAGCAAGATCATGCAGCAACGCGCGTTCGACAACCCGAAGATCGAGATCCTTTGGAACCACACGGTCACCGAAATCAACGGAGCCGACAAGGTCGAGAGCATCGAGGTCACCGACACGACCAGCGGGGCGACCTCGACCCTCGCTGTCACCGGCGTGTTCATCGCAATCGGTCACCGCCCGAACACCGATCTCTTTACCGGTGTGCTCGATATGGACGAGACCGGCTATCTCGAGACGGTTCCGGGCTCGAGCCGCACCAATATCGAGGGTGTGTTCGCCTGCGGTGACGTGCAAGACCACACCTACCGGCAGGCGATCACCGCTGCCGGATCAGGGTGCATGGCGGCGATCGACGCCGAGCGTTGGCTCGAGTCGCAGCACGGCTAAGACCGTCCGGACTCGTTGCGACCGACGGGTCTAGGATCGACGGCCGAAGCGAGGAGCGACATGGCGACCATCAACTTGACCACCAACACCTTCGACGAAACCATCGGCGGGTCGGCGCTCCCGATCGTCGTCGACTTCTGGGCTGAGTGGTGCGGGCCGTGCAAGCAGATCGCCCCCATCCTCGATCA
>JALRDI010000348.1 GCA_023257035.1 Ilumatobacteraceae bacterium
GCTATCCGAACAGTTGAGTGCAGTATTCGCCAATGTGGTGATGGATGCTGACCGCCCGTGACATGGTGTGCCAGCGTCCGATGAAACCATGAACGACTCCAGGTACGGCAAGATATTCGGCTGATGTGCCTGCATCGGCTAACCGTTTTGCGTAGCGAGCGCCTTCGTCTCGAAGTGGGTCGAACTCGGCGGTGACCGTGAGACTTGGGGCGACGCCTTCGAGTGATTCGGCTCGGGCAGGCACCGCATATGGGTTCTGTTTGCCGCCATTCGCAAGATAATGACCCCAGAACCATCGCATGTCGGCGGCAGTCAAGAAATAGCCGGTGGCGTTTTCGGTCATTGAGGGGTAACTGTCTTGCTCGGTGTCAACGCACGGGTAGCACAACACTTGCGCGACAAGTTGCAGACCCTCATCTCGTGCTCGCAATGCGACACCCGCTGCGAGATTTGCGCCAGCTGAGTCGCCAAGCACGATGATGCGTTCTGCGTCACCTCCGATTGATGAGGCATTGTGGCTGAGCCATTCGGTGACCGCCCAACAGTCATCGTGAGGAGCAGGGAAGGGGTGCTCGGGGGCGAGCCGGTAATCGACCGAAACCACTAGCGCGTCTGTCACCGTTGCAAATCGTCGTGCGACGTGATCGTGGCCGTCAACACTTGACAACACCCATCCACCACCGTGGAACATCACAATGACGGGAAGTCCTGAGGGGTCAGGTGTGGTTGAGTACACCCGGATTGGAATTGGCCCATGCGGGCCCTCAACAACCGAATCTTTGATGTGGGCTATGTCATCGAGGGGTGGTTTCGGGGCGCTGAAGTAATTTGATCGAGCGATCTCGACAGTTCCATCTGACAACGCTGGTGCTTGTGAATCTGCCAGAGCTTGGACAAGTTCGGCAACGTCAGCGTCGAGTGGCATCTCAGGCGACCTGCGAACCGTCAAGCACTTGCTGCACCTCTTTGATGATGTCTTCGGCAGTCGTGCCTGGGGTGAGAACTGCAGCAACGCCTTTTTCACGGAGTTCCTCGAGATCGTGATCAGGGACCGTTCCGCCGAGGATCACCGGAATATCGGCACCTCGAGCCCGAACCGCCTCGACTACGAGCGGGGCAAGGGTCATGTGGGCCCCTGACAGCATCGAAAGACCGATCGCATCAGCATCCTCATCAACTGCTGCAGCGGCAACAGTCTCTGGCGTTTGGAAGAGGCCGGTGTAGATCACCTCGTATCCGGCATCACGAAGAATACGGGCAACCACTTTCACGCCGCGATCGTGGCCATCGAGCCCCACCTTGGCGACAAGAATTCGTTCTCCTGACATATGTCTTCCTCTCAAATGCTCGGAACTTCGACGTGGCGTCCAAACACGCCCGCCATGGTGCTCATCATTTCCCCAACCGTTGCGTATGCCTGTGAGGCTTCGATCAGGGTTGGCATGAGGTTGACCTCTGGGTCTTCCGCCTCGGTACGCAACTTGTCCAATGCGGCCGCAACAGCGTCCTGGTTGCGGTCTGAACGTACTGTGTCAAGCCGCTTGCGCTGGCGCTGTTCATCCTCGTTGGTGATTCGGAGAAGCTGCATCTGATCTTCTTCGTTTCCGTCTTGGAAGCCATTGACTCCAACGGTGATGCGCTGGCCAGCGTTAAGTCGGCGCTCAAGGTCATACGCAGAGTCAGAAATACGACCCTGGAACCAGTTCTCCTCGATGCCGGTAATGACGCCCTCGAGCAACGATCCGTTACCGAGTGACTCAAGGTGAGCGAAAATCTCTTCTGCCTGACGCTCAACTTCATCGGTGAGCGATTCAACGTAATACGAGCCACCGAGAGGGTCGGCAACGTGAGCAACGTTGGTTTCATGGGCGATCACTTGCTGTGTGCGCAATGCAATGCGAGCAGCTTTCTCGGTCGGCAACGCAAGGGCTTCATCCATTGAGTTGGTGTGGAGGCTCTGGGTTCCACCGAGCACTCCTGCGAGTGCCTCAATTGCAGTTCTCGCAATATTGACTTCGGGTTGCTGGGCGGTGAGCGAAACGCCTGCGGTCTGCGTGTGGAAACGACACTGCATTGAGCGAGGGTCGGTTGCGCCATAACGATCTTTCATCCATCGAGCCCAAATACGGCGAGCGGCGCGGTACTTAGCGATCTCTTCGAAGAAGTCGATGTGGGCATTGAAGAAGAAACTCAATCTCGGTGCAAACGCATCGACGTCGAGTCCGGCCGCAAGGGCGAGTTCAACATATGCAAAACCGTTTGCGAGCGTAAATGCGAGTTCCTCAACCGCAGTCGAGCCGGCCTCACGGATGTGATACCCCGAAATCGACACCGAGTGCCATCGGGGCATTTCGCGCGATGTGAAATCAATGGTGTCACGAACAAGCCGCATCGACTGGCGAGGTGGGAACACGAATTCTTTCTGAGCTTGATACTCCTTCAAGATGTCGTTTTGCAGCGTTCCACCAAGTTGGGCGCGGTTTACCCCAGCCTTCTCGGCTTGAGCGATGAACATCGCAAAG
>JALRDI010000360.1 GCA_023257035.1 Ilumatobacteraceae bacterium
ACATCGCTCAGCACATCTGCATGAGTCATATTTGGCGTCACGATGACAACTGCGTCAACGAGTCCTGAGTGGAGCATCTCACGGTGATCAGCGAATTCCACGACCTCCGCGCTACCAAGTTCACGGGCCGCATTGGCACCAATCTCGCGCCGGTCAGCATTTGTATCTGCGACAGCGGTCACCGTTGTACCGTCGAGATGCAGGATGTTCTCGATGTGCTCAACACCCATCATTCCGGTTCCGATGACGCCATAACGCACGTGCTCACCTGTCATTACTCTTGAGTCGCTCGTTCCCACGCCCAGAAGCGTACGCTCGAATGCATGGAAGACAATCGTTTCTACTTTCGGCAGCTTCTCTCAGGGCGCGATTTTGCAGTCGGAAATGATTTCGCCACCCAGATGGTCAACTTCTCCTACGCGATCGGCGATCGTGCAACTGGATCGTGTGTACTTGTTGATCCGGCGTGGAATGTGAATGATCTCGTTGACATCGTCGAAGCCGATGGCATGACCGTCGATGGCGTTCTTGCGACCCACTATCACGCCGATCATGTCGGTGGTTCGATCATGGGACATGACATTGAGGGAGTCGCTGCCTTGCTCAATCGTGTCGACTGCCCCATTCACGTGCAAGCAGAAGAGGTGCCGTGGATGGAGCGAACCGCAGACGTGACTTCCGATCAACTCGTCGCTCATGCTCCTGGCGATGTGCTCAACGTCGGCGATGTGGAGATCACACTTGTTCACACACCGGGCCATACACCTGGCAGCCAGTGCTTCCTCGTCGATGGTCGTCTGGTTGCAGGAGACACACTCTTTCTTGATGGGTGTGGTCGAACTGACCTTCCTGGTTCAGATGCCTCGGCAATGATGGAAAGCCTCCGAATGCTGTCAACCGTCCCAGATGACGTCATTCTCTATCCAGGTCATCGCTACTCGCTTGCCTCGTCAGCGACCATGGGGTCAGTGAAGCAATCGAATTTCGTCTTTCAGCACTGAGCCGGCTGCGACGCGATTGTTTCAACTACCAGGTGTCAACCTGCGGCCGCGCCGGGCCAGAGTTGTCACGCGGTGGCACCGAGCGAAGTAGCGTCGACAGCCACCGCCGTGTGTCAGCGGGGTCGATCACATCATCGATTTCAAACCACGTTGCGATGCTCAGCGCCTTGCCATGCTCGTATAAACGATCGACGAGTTGTCTGAACAGCTTCTCCTCTTCTTCTGGCGATTCCGCCGCCTCAAGTTCCTTGCGGTAACCAAGTCGAACGTATCCCTCGAGGCCCATTCCACCGAACTCGCCGGTCGGCCACGCAAGACAGGCCAGTGGCGCTTTCGTGCTTCCGCCCATCATCGCTTGCGCGCCTAGTCCGTACGACTTACGCAACACCACAGAAATCACGGGCACCGTCACATTTGCGCCGGTCACGAAGAGGCGGCTGCAGTGGCGAACGAGCGCAGTTTGTTCAACATCTGGACCCACCATCATTCCGGGCGTGTCGACGAGTGTGATGATCGGAAGTCCGTGGGCATCACAAAGCTGCATGAACCGGGCTGCCTTATCAGCACCATCGGAATCGATTGCTCCGGCGAGATGTGCAGGGTTGTTCGCAATAACCCCGACCGGGCGACCTTCAACGCGGGCGAGGGCAGTGATCATGCCGACCCCGAAATCTTTCCGAATTTCAAGGACGCTGTCCGCGTCAAACATTCCCTCAATCACATTTCGCACGTCGTATGCGCGAAGTCGATCGACAGGAATCACGTCACGAAGTTCAGTCTGATCTGCGCATGACCAATCAGAAACCGGGCCTTGAAAATACGACAGGTACTTCCGCGCAACAGCGACAGCTTCTGCCTCGTCTTCAACCAAAATGTCGATAACCCCATTTGCTGCTTGTACCGAGGTCGGGCCGATCTCTTTCGGGTCGTATACGCCGAGGCCGCCGCCTTCAATCATCGCCGGCCCACCCATGCCGATATTTGAGTCGCGTGTCGCGATCACCACATCGCAACATCCCAAGATCGCAGCATTACCCGCAAAGCAGTAGCCAGAGTTGATACCGACCATTGGCACCGTCCCTGACAGCTGTCCCCACCAGAGGAATGCGAAACAGTCGAGACCTGTCACTCCTCCGGTGTCGGTGTCACCCGGGCGTCCTCCCCCACCTTCGGTGAAGAACACCACTGGCAACCGCAGCTCTTCGGCAAGTTCAAACAACCGGTCTTTCTTTCGATGGTTCTGGTGACCTTGAGTACCGGCTAGCACCGAGTAGTCATATGACATCACGACGCATTGCGCATCGTGGCCTTCGAACTTGTCGCCATTCACCGTGGCAATTCCACCGACGAGTCCATCAGCCGGGGTGTTTTCGATGAGGTCTTCAAGTTCGCGGCGTTTCCGCTGGGCCGCGAGAACCAATGGGCCATACTCGATGAGCGAACCCTCATCGATGAGATCTTCTACGTTCTCACGCGCAGTTCGGTGACCGCGTTCGCGCCGACGCTCAACTGCACGTGGTCGAGCGATATCAAGGCCCTTCTCGTGGCGATCAACGACCTCTGACAGGTCAGGGCGATCCAGGCCAAGCGGACCAGTAGCCACCACTGCGTCGGGCAGTTCCCCATCTGCTTCAGCCACAGCCGCGCTTGTATCAATAACTGCGATCGTGTCGCCCGGCTTCACCGTTGCTCCAACTTCGACACCGACACTCGTGAGCACACCGCCCGACGGGGCAACGATGTCATGGTGAAGCTTCATCGACTCCAATAGTCCGAGGACTTGGCCTTCACGAACCCTGGTGCCAGCGGTAACTTCCCACGTGACGATGGTTCCTTGCATCTCAGCTGTGAGAGCGACGTTCTGTTCTGAGGACATCTGCCGAGTTTGGCAGTCGTCATTCGATGCCGCCGACTCGGCGGGGTCGTCTGCGGGCTACATCTGGCCGGGTCGACGCTGGAATGCAGTGATGGACTGCTCGCCCATCACCAATTCAGCCGCCACCGCAGCAAACAATGCAGGAACGATGAAATTTGGTCGTCCGGTCGATTCCGCAACGAACATCACCGCGGCCAGCGGCACGCGATAACCGGCGCCGAGAAACGCCGCTATACCGATGAGTGTGTAGAGCGAGAAACGCTCAGGGTGCACCACCTCACCAACTGTGCGGCCAACAATTGCCCCGCCGACAACGAGAGGACTGAATACTCCACCAACTCCACCACCGATCAACGTTGCGGCAGAAGCAAAAGAGCGAATCACAAAAATGGCGATGAGCAGCCAGAGCGCAATGTCTGCCTCGACGAATAACCAATCTTCGAGTACTTCGTAGCCGGCTCCGAGGCTCAGCGGCAGTCCAGTGAGTTCTCGGGAGAGCAGAACCAGACCGATCAGCGTCGCTGACGCAACGGTGATTCTGATTGGGAACGAACGAACTGAGAACGCCTTCGCGAAGCGGATGAGCTTGGCAAATGCTCGCGCTCCAATTGC